>NZ_JBIAXG010000046.1:0-62654 GCF_042896465.1 Streptomyces sp. NPDC001292 | reverse complement strand
GATCATCTTGCTCGACACAAGTGATCTACCAGAGGTCCCGTTCGTCGTGATCACCGCTTGACGAACCGCCGACCGAACAAACGCAACGGTGTTGACGATGACGTCGTGGTGAGGTTTCTGAGAAGACATGGTGATCCGTTCTGCGTGAATCAGTGGTCCGTTGACGCGGATGGGAGGCTGGTCATCCTTCCCGGCCTGGCCGAGTATCCAAAGGCGGCACACGTATTCCGTGTATACCTATCTTTCACGATGACGGAATGACCGATTCGGTCAACATGTGAGTATGGGCATGTTGATGTGAACGGCGGAGGCTGTCTCGCTCGTGTCAGTGGCGTCAGACTTCGGCGCCCATTGCCTGTTCTGCCCCGTTCTGTGCGGGCAGGGGTGCTCCACATGTGATGAGGCAGTGATCAGGATGAGTGTGGACATGTCCGAGAAGGCAGCCGCGAACCTGCGAGCCGAGGACGTGGCGGCCCTGCGGCAGGCCGTGGCGGGACCGGTGCTGGAGCCGGGGACCGAGGGGTACGAGGAGGAGTGCGCCACGTACAACCTCATGTCTCCTCTGCGCCCCGCGATCGTGGTCGGCGCAACCAGTGAGGCGGACGTCCAGGAGGCGGTCGGTTCGCCGCCTGCCATGGACTGCCGGTCGCGGTGAAGTCCACGGCCCACCAGGTGGTGTCCACCGCCGAGGGCGGGCTGCTGATCACGACGCAGCGGATGAAGGGCATCTCCGTCGACGCGCAGCAGCGCATCGTTCGGGTCGAGGCAGGTGTGCGCTGGAACGAGGTGCTGCCCCGCACGGCCGAGTTCGGCCTCGCCCCGGTCGTGGGTTCGGCACCCGACGTCGGTGTCGTCGGCTATACCGCCCGCGTGCTGCACCGCGTGCAACTGTCCTTCGGGGCGCGCCCGTGCTGTGGCCGGAGACTTGGCCGACCTGCTGCGCGCGCGACCGGGCGACGAACGCCCCTCATCCGGCTGCGTCGATGGCAAGTGGGTTTCGCCGAGGTCGCGTTGCTCATCGACGGCTGGTCGGCGACGCCCGGCGCGCTGTCCGGGCCTGGACGGCCGCTGCACTGCGCCGCCGCACCCTGTAGGCCCATCGCGTCGCCGAAGGCCTGGCAGCTGTCGCGGAGTCGCTGACCGGGGAAGGCGGGAGCGGGGCCCCGGACGGCCGCGCGCATCGCCCGGGCGCTGGCGCGGCACGAACTACGACGAAGTCCGCGAACTGGGTGCACAGACGCGCGCCCTGGCCGGGTCCGACCTGACGCCTGCGCTGTCGCGCTTCGTCCAAGCCGCCCTTAAATTCGCCGACTTCGAACGCCTGGGAGCGCAACACGCACATCCGGCAGCGCCCCCATCAACTCCGGGTCGAAGAAGTACCTCACGTCATCCCACAGCCGATCGGCCACCCTGCCATGCTGCCCGGCTCTCGGGTTCAACGAAGCCCTGTTTCCCTTGACCAAAGACATAGGGGCACCCCCTGACCAAAGACATAGGCCCCCCGGGCGGCGGGTATCACGCGGCCTTGATCAGGAGCGTGGCCACAAGCCCCACGGTGTAGGCGACGGAGTAGTAGCGGAGCATCGGCTGCCAGGGTGAGAGCTTCAGCAGGACCAGCGCGAGCACAGCCGTCGCACCGATCACGAACGGGTCGAACTTCGCCTTCTCGAACGCCAGGTTGGCCGTGATGCCCGCACCGATGAACAGGGCGTTCACCCCGATCAGGACGTTGTCCCACCGGCGCGGGGACCGGTCGGTCGGGAAGAGGAACTGCGTCACCATGACCACGGTGTTGAGGAGCGTGAACCCGACGAGGAACACCACATCGGAGAACACGTCGTCGTTGTAGGCGACGATCCGGCAGATGGTCGGAAGGCTCTGGGAACAGAAGCGGCCGTGCAGGTAGTTGGTGATCTCGTGGTCACCGAGGCTCAGACCGTAGACGTACACCCCGGTCGTGAACAGGGCGCCGAGCGCGAACGAGGCCCTGCGCCGCCGCCGGTGCGAGTCGTGCACCAGGTGGGCGGCCACCAGGTAGTACAGCAGGACGGTGCCAAGGCCGAGCACCATGTTGTCGGCCTCGACCCAGCGCAGGAACTGGTTGTCCGCGACGAACGCCAGTGTCGCACCGGACTTCCGGTTGAGGGAGATGAGGACGACGAGCAGGGAGTCCAGAGTGAGCAGCAGATGCAGCCTGCCGTGCGCGAGACGGCCCGGGGCGGCCCGCGGCGCTGTGTCCGGTACCTGGACCAAGTGAGGATGACTGACCACACCCGGCACAACGTCCCGGACACCGGGCGGGGTTCACCCCGCCTGCTGCACGCTCCCGGGCACGGCGGCCGGTTGAGCGGCCTTTGATGGACACAGTCCCCGCATGAGCACGTCGAAGAGCCGTCCCGCCCGGGTGCGTTCCTCCTCGCTCGTTCCGACCCGCAACAAGGGTCCGAGCAGCAGGAGCACGTCGTAGGGCGTCGTCCCCGGCACGACGGTCCCGGCCCTCTCGTTGGCACCCAGGAGCGCGGACAGCGCGTCGAGCAGCGGCTGGTAGGGCTGTCGGCACTGCTTCGTCAGCATGCCCGTGGCCCCGCTCATCGCGTCCGCGAATTCCGGTGCGTACCTGCCGAGGGCCAGGAGGCGCTCCAGCCAGGCGCGCAGCGCGAGTGGCGGGCAGAGGGTCTTCAGCAGGGCGGGCACGGCGTTCACCAGCTCCTCCACTTCCTCCCAGTACACGTGGAGCACCAGGGACTCGCGGGTGGGGAAGTGGCGATAGAGCGTCCCCTGACCCACGCCCGCCCTGCGCGCTATGGACTTCAGCGAGGTGTCGCCGGGAACGGCGAGCACTTCGGCCGCCGCTTCGAGGATGCGCAACCGGTTGGAGCGTGCGTCCGATCTCATCGATGCTCCGGTCTCGCCGGTGGTGATGCCACTGGGTCCCCCTGCCACGTCCGGCAGGCAATCACATATCCAAACGTATCTACGGGTCCGTCGACCTCGAGGAAGCTTCCCAGCTAGCGGCGAGCCGGTGCTGAGGCGTCAGTGAGACACGTATTCTGAGGGAAACCTACACCGTCCCGCCGCCGAGTCGAAGGCGCGCCACGCGCTCCGCACGGGGGCGACGGCACCGCAGCCCCACACCACCAGCCTGAGTAGAAGGCCAACGATTCCCATGTCCCATGAGACAGCCGCTCCTCTCGCCGACCTGGAACGGCACGCGCCCGCCGTGGTACGGCTCACCTCGCTGACTTCTGCCTTCGTCGAGGATCTCGACCGGGGCCGTTGGACTCCCGGCCCGTTGGAGCGGACTCTCGCGGCCCGTCTGCTCCTGGCCTGTGCCGGAGACGGGCAGTTCACCCCGACCCGCGTGCGCGAGACCCTGCTGGACGGCAGCGTTGCCCTCACATACGCCGGCGAGGGTCGGCTCGCCCGCCTCCTCGGCCGGCTTCTTGAGGTGACCACGCACCCGGCGCCGGACGCCGACTCCGCTCTGGACGACGTGGCGCGGTTGCTGGAGAGGGCGGCACGGGAGATATCCGCCGACGACGAGGCCTGACGGTTCGCTTGCGACGAGGCTGCCCGTCCCCGGGCGGCCCCACGCGCGTCAGCCGCGCCCGGCGGCCGTGCCCAGGACGACGGGGCAGGGCGGCGAGTCCGTTGATCGCGTGGACGGCACGGGTCGAAGTGCTGCGGAGCCAGGTCACCTCACCTGGCCGCTTCCGGGTGGCCGCCGCCAGACCGACCAGGATCGGTTCTCCGCGCCGGACCGTCACCCCGTAGATGTCGGTGTCCCGCAGGACGTATGTCGTCCAGCGCGTCGATCAGCGCGGTGGTCACGTCGTCACGCGGGTCGGCGCGGTGGTCTGCGACCGGCCGCCCCAGCACCTCGCGCCGGCCCAGCGCCGCCCTGAGGCGGGCCTTGCCGCAGGCCTCGACGCTCACGGGGGATACCGGTGCCCGGGAACGTGCCGGGAGCCTGCGGGGGCGCGCACGTTGCCGCTCCGCCCGGCGCCGGTCAAGCGTACGGGCGGAGGCCCGCGAAGCGTAGGGATTCACACGTGTTTCTCGACCCGCGACGGTTCCCAGGGCCGGAGCGGGTCGCGTCACCCCCGGCAGTCAGATGACGGATGTGCCGGACACCCCGCCTCCGGAAGACTCAAGGCCGCGAAGCTCACACACCGGTACGGAGGCGAGAGAACATGACGAGGTGCGACAGGCATGACCGGCCGTGCCCTGACCGTTCGCCGGCCATTCAGTCATCATCCGGGCGGCAGCCCCGGCACAGCACCGCGGACCGGCCCGTTCTCACTCTGGTGCGGGGATCCGAAGCCGACCGGGCGCCCGTGGAGCTGTTCACGCTGACGCGGATGCCCATGCCGGCCGACGTCCGCGGCGCGATCGTGACGCCGGTGCACGGCAGGCTCATGGCGACCTGGATGCCGCTGAGCGGACCGTCCCGCATCCCGCAGGGCCGGGTGCTGCTGTCCTGGACGCCCGCGGGCGAGGACCGCACGGACGTCACCGCTCAACTGGGCCTCGCGGGCGCCCAGGTTCTGCTGGCCGTCTGGCCGGGTCTGCTCGGCGAATGGTCCGGTGTCGTGCGTCCCACTGTCGCCGAGGTGACGGAGTTGCATGCGGCCCTCCGCCTGGCCACCGTGGTGCTGGACCGGCTGACCGACTGAGCGGGCGGTCCCGCCGAAAAGCGAACGGACCGGCCCGGGGAAGGGGGCGGTCCGCTCACGCGAGGCTCACGCCTGCTCGTTCACCCAGCTCATCAGCTTGCGCAGTTCCTTGCCGGTGGTCTCCAGCAGGTGCTCGGAGTCCTGCTGCTTGTACTCGTTGTACTTCTTCAGACCGCCGTGGTACTCGTCCATCCAGGTGCGCGCGAAGGAGCCGTCCTGGATCTCGGCGAGGACCTTCTTCATCTCGGCCTTGGTGGCGTCGGTGATGATGCGCGGGCCGGTGACGTAGTCGCCCCACTCGGCGGTCTCGGAGATCGACCAGCGCATTTTCTCCAGGCCGCCCTCGTACATGAGGTCGACGATCAGCTTCAGCTCGTGCAGGCACTCGAAGTAGGCGATCTCCGGCTGGTAGCCCGCCTCGATCAGCGTCTCGAAGCCGGCCTTCACCAGCGCGGTCGTACCGCCGCACAGGACGGCCTGCTCACCGAACAGGTCGGTCTCGGTCTCCTCGGTGAAGGTCGTCCTGATGACGCCGGCGCGGGTGCCGCCGATGGCCTTGGCGTACGACAGCGCCAGCGCGAGGGCGCCGCCGGTCAGGCCGCCGTGCAGTCGACGGCCGGCCGGTCCAGGAACGCCTAGAACAAGTCCCCGTCGAACTCCATATGGCACTGGAATCCGTACAGGAGCCTGACGTACGTACGCCACGATCTGCCGGGCAGCCCTCGCTGGTGCCCGGCATCGTCGCGTCGGAGGTGAGTCCGGGCATGTCGTGATGCCAGTGCCCGGAGCCGAATGTCTCCTCGAAGCCGTCGAACAGCGGGTGTCCGCGGCCGGCCTCGGTCAGCGTGACCGGGAAGGAGCCGACCTCCGGCTCCGGGCCGCGCAGACAGGGAGCCCCGAGCGCATCGCCGAGCAGCTGCGCGCCGAGCCAGACGCCGACGACGGCCTTGCCCGCCGCCGCGCGGGAGGCGATCAGCGCCATCTCCGCCACCGCGTCGAAGTGTGAGCACTCGGTGGTGGTGGCCGAGGACGGGTCAACGTCGGTGGTGATTCGCGGAGGGCCGGAACGGTCGGCATGAGCTGGCCCGGAACCCGCCGCCCGTCAGACGCGGTCGGGGAGGAGCCCCAGGCGCGGATCCGGGGGACGTCGCGGAGGAACCGGTGAGGATCTCCAGTGCCCGCTCCGGCTCCTCGAACGTCGCCGCATGCCCGCCCTTGACCGCGGCCGGCCGCGCTCCGGGTATGCCGTCCACGAGTTCCCCCGAATGCTGCCGGGCGGCGAACCGGCCCCCGTGGCCGCGACGACCAGGGTGAGTGCGGTGATCGCGGGGAGGTCGGCACGGACGTCGACGCCGAGGGCGATCTGTGGGGCGGTGTCGGGCGCGTACGTCGCCAGCCGGGCGGTCAGCAGGCGGAGTGTCTCCGGGGTGAGGGCGGTCAGGTAGTCCTCGGAGAAGAACAGCGAGGTCAGGAAGGCGCTCAGCTTGCCGTCCCGACGGGCGTGCAGTGACGCCCACATTTCCAGGCTGAGCCACAGCATGGTGCGGGGTCGGGCGAATCCGGCAGCGTGAACAGACCGCGCCAGGCCGGGATGGCGGGCGGCGGCCTTGACGGCGATGGCTGCGCACAGCGAGGTCCCCGTGATGACGAAGTCCTGCAGACCGGCATTCTGCGCCGTGGCCACCACCTGGTGGGCCACGGTCCCCACGGCCAGCGGGCCGGCGGGCAGCAGGCTGCCTCCCGATCTGGGGAGGTCCGGAAGGACGACGATGTGCTGCGCGGCGAGGCCGGTCACCAGCGTCTCCCCAGCGGCGGCCGCGGAGCCCCCGATACCGGGCAGAAGGACCAGACCGGGCCCGCTGCCCCAGACGCCGTACGCCAGCATGTGCCGCCTGTTCTCACACTTCCTCAGGACTACGAGAGGAGGCGGCGTGCGGGTGCACCCGGCCCGGGCGGTCCCGTCCTGGGCCGGGTTCGTGTCCTCCGTACGTTCATCGGTCCAGGAGGTGAGGAGGCGCAGGGCGTCGTAGGAGGAGCTGCCGGTCCCGGCGGTCAGGACCATCAGGCGCTGTCGTGCTTGGTGTGGTACATCGCTGTTGCCGCGGTGTCCGCTCCACCAGGTGCGGAAGTCCGTGTCCTGCGCGGACAGTTCCGAGGCACCGTCCGAGGACGGCGGGGTCAAATGCCCCGCCGTCCTTCGAAGGTCGTCAGCGGGCGGTGGCGTGGGCGGCCTGCTCGATCACGTGGGCCACCAGGTGGGGGTGGGAGACGGCGACCGAGTGGGAGGCGGCGACCTCGGTGGTGTGGGCGTGGGCACGCTGGGCCATGAAGCGCTGGACGGCGGCGGGGATGTTGAGGTCGCGGGTGGTGACGATGTCCCAGCTGGGCTTGGTCTTCCAGGCCGCGGAGGTGGCCTTCTCCTCCAGGGCGGCCTGGGCGATGGGGCGCTGTTCGGCGGCCATGAGGGCGGCCTGCTGCGCAGGGACGTCGGCGGCGAACTGGTGACGGAACTTGTCCTGCTGGATGTACAGGTCGGTGGCGGTGGAGCCGTCGGCCTGCTTGTACGTCACCGGATCGAGGGCGTCGGGGAGGGTCGAGCCCGGGTACTTGTTGGTGAGCTCCAGGGCGCTCTCGCCGGGGGCAGGCAGGAAGGCGGCGACGTAGACGAGGGCCTTCACCGAGGGGTCGTCGGTGGCGGCCTCGCTGATGACGTTGCCGCCGTAGGAGTGGCCGACGAGGATCTTCGGGCCCTTGACATGGTCGAGGACGGTGCGCAGGGCGGCGGCGTCGGAAGCCGGGCCGCGCAGCGGGTTGGCGGCGGCGACGACCGGGTAGCCGTCGGCGCGCAGGTCGGCGATGACGCCGTTCCAGCTGGAGCCGTCGGCGAAAGCACCGTGCTCCAGGACGATGGTCGGCTTGGCGTGCCGGCTGGCGTCCGCGGACTTGGCGGGCGCCTCAGTCACGCCGCTGGCGGTGCCGCTGAGGGCGAACGCGCCGAGCGCGAGCCCCGCCGTGGCCGTCGCGACCGCACCCGTCACCAGTCGCTTGCGCCCACCCTTGATGCTCACCACGACAAACCCCTCTCAGGCATTCTCTCGGTACATGGGGCGGGCCGGCCTCACCGGTTCGTCACCGCCCTGACTGGTGATGAATGTGTCACGCGATTCATCACCTGTCAAGGCGGTGACGATGGGAATGTGGGGATCACGAGCCGGTGCGAGCGTCGACACGGCGCGGACACATGCGGACAGAAAGGTGAGATGCCGTGAGCGACACCGAGGAGGGCACTGCCGGCCGTCGGCTGCTGGGGCAGCCGCTAGGTCATGAACGGCGGCAACACTGGCGCGGCACACATGCGTTACCGGACCGTCGTGCGTCCTACTTCACCCACGGGTCCCGCGCGATGATGTCCGCCAGCGCCGACGCGCACCCGGCGAGCATTCGCTCGCCCTTTTCCGCGCTCGCCACCCGGGCGTTGCCCGCGACCCCACTCTCGGTGATGCGGTCAAAGGACACCGCCATGTACAACGGGTCCGCGCTCTCCGCGGGCAGCGTGATCTGCGGCCCGTGGGCCTCGGCGAGGTGCTCGCTGCGGATCAGGTCGGGGTGGGCGGCCATCATCATGGACGTCTCCCCCTCGCAGGCGTGCATCAGGCCGTCCTGGGTCTCCAGGGTGTCCCGCACCACCTTCCGTCCGGCACCGAAGTAACTGGCGAACGCGATCGGCGTCGACAGCTCCACGGTCAGTTCGGCCGTGAGGGCGTTGAGGGCGCTCATGTTCCCGCCGTGGCCGTTCACGATCAGGATGCGTGAGAAACCCGCCCGGATCACGGAGTGGCAGATGTCTCGCAGCAGCGCGTGCAGTGTGGGCAGGCTGAGCGTAGGGTGCCGCCGAAGGCCATGTGGTGCTCCGAGAGACCCGTGGGGATCGACGGGGTCACCACCACACCCGTGTGCTCGGCGGTCAGCACCGCTGCCCGGTGGCACACCTCCGCCGCGAGGAAGTCGTCGACGCCGGTCGGCAGATGGGGGCCGTGCTGCTCGGTGGCCCCGATGGGCACCAGCACCACCGCGTCCCGTGCCGCCAGGGCGCGCAGTTCGGCGGCAGTCAGACGGTTCCACTGGACTTCGCTCATCTAGGACTCCTCCTGGGCGGGGGCCGGCCCGGTGAGTGGGGCGCCGGGTCGGGTGGCGGATACGGATCTCAGAGGTGGTCGGCGTCGATCACGGCCTGGGCGAAGACCGTGGGCGCCTCCTGCGGCAGGTTGTGGCCGATGTTCGCGATCGTGTGGTGCAGGTACGGCCCGGTGAAGTGGGAGCGGTAGACGGCGCCGTCGCCTGCCGGGGTGAAGGGGTCGAGAGCCGCGTCGAGGGTGACCGTGGGCACGTGGATGGCAGGCTGGGCCGCGAGCTGCTTCTCGTAGCGGTCGTAGCGGCGTTCACCTTCGATGAGGCCGATGCGCCAGCGGTAGTTGTAGAGGACGATGGCCGCATAGTCGGGGTTCTTGAAGGCCTCGGCGGTGCGGTTGTACACGGCGTCGGAGAAGTTCCAGTTCGGGGAGACCAGCGTCCACACGTAGCGGCACAGCGCGATGCGCTCGTCCTCGTTCTCCATTGCCTTCTTGCCGCGGTCGGTGGCGAAGTACCACTGGTACCACCAGTTGTGCTCGACGGCCGGAGCGGCGGGCGACAGCTGGGCCTTGACGTCGGTGATCAGGTAACCACTCGTGGACACAAGAGACTTGACCCGCTCGGGCCACAGCGCGGCGATGATGTCGGCGGTGCGCGAGCCCCAGTCGAAGCCGGCCAGGGTCACCTTCTGGATCTTCAGGGCGTCAAGGAACGCGATGATGTCCAGCGCGATGGCGGACTGCTCGGCGTTGCGCGGGGTGTGGCGGGACAGGAAGCGGGTGCTGCCGTGGCCGCGCAGGTAGGGAACGAGGACGCGGTAGCCCTGCTCGGCCAGCAGCGGGGCGACGTCGACGAAGCTGTGGATGTCGTAGGGCCAGCCGTGCAGGAGGACGACGACCGGGCCGTGGGCGGGGCCTGCCTCAGCGTAACCGACGTCCAGGACGCCTGCCTTGACCTGCTTGAGAGTCTCGAACTCGGTGTGGGTGCCGGGTGTGATGGTGGGCACGGTGGGAGCGGTGGAGCCGCTGCCCGGCTTGGGCGAGGTGGTCGCGGCGGACGCGTTGGTCTGCAGGCCGGACAGTGAGATCGCGGCTGCGCCGGCGCTCAGGCCGACGGCCTTGCTGAAGGTACGCCTGTTGATCATGTCAAACCCTCTCGAGCGTTTTCCGGTGACCGGTCCGTGCCTGAAAGACCTCCCCTCGCATCGGCGTGAGGGGATCACCGCGGCTCTTGGCACGACCCTCGGCCACCACTCGTCACCCGTCAAACCGATGCGTGATGGCGTCCGATGCGGGCGGGCGACGAAGCAAAGGGCCGCCCCCTTCCGGGAACAGGACCAGCGGCACAGATTCTCGTCCGCCGTGAAACCGGACACATCAGTCATATGACGGTAGGACACGGACAGGGGGCCGGGTGTGCGGCTCACCATGTTTTCCTCCGGCAACCGCAGGTGAGAACACCGGAGGCATGTCGGTCGGATATGTTCGCGTGTGCTCCGGACCAGGTGCAGTGGCCCTTAAGTCATTCGACTGAGGAGACACTCCTCAACGGGCCGCCCCTCAGCCGCCCCGCTCCTCTTCCAGCCTGGCCAGCGCGTCGCGCAGTGCGGCGCGTGAGGTGATGCCGAGCTTGGGGAACACCCGGTACAGGTGTGAGCTGACGGTGCGCGGTGACAGGTGCATCCGTTCGCCGATCTCCTTGTTGGTCAGGCCGCTGGCCGCGAGATCCGCGATCCGGCGTTCCTGCCAGGTCAGTTCGGCGAGCTGCACGGACGCCGTACGCGTGGCCAGCCCCGAGGCCCGCAGTTCGGTCAGGGCCCGCTCGGCCCAGTTCGGCGCACCCAGCCGCTCGAAGATTTCGGCGGCCTTGACCAGCACCTGCCGCGCGTCCTTGGAGCCCTGGGTGTGGCGGAGGCGGATGCCGTGGGCGAGGTGGATGCGGGCGAGTTCGAAGGGGAAGTTGGGGCCGGCCGGGTGGGTTTCGGCGCGGTTGTACATGTCTTCGGCTTCGGCGGGGTCGGTGGCGGTCATGGCGAGGGCGCCGTAGGTGATGAGGGCGAGGCGGGGGGAGATGTCGGGGAGTCCTGCGCGGTGGGCGGCTTGGGCGTGGGCGCGGGCTTGTTCGGCGCGGCCGGTGTGCAGGGCTGCTTCGACGAGGTCGAGGAGGGTGCGGGAGGCTTGGTGTGCGTAGGGCTGGAAGCTGCCGGGGGGTGTGATGCCGATGGCGTGGAGGTAGGCGGCTTCGTAGTCGCCTTCGGCGAGGGCGGCTGTGGTGCCGACGGCGTCGGCGATCTGGGTGAGGAAGCCGACGCCGCGGGGTCGGGCCCAGGCGTCGACCATGGCCTGGAGTTCCCGGGCTCGCTCGACCTCACCACGCAAAGCGGCCAACAAACCCAGATACGCGCGGCTGTGGTGAGCGAGCAGCTGATAGCCGTGGGACGACGTCAGCTCCAGACCGTGCTGTCCGGTGCGCTCGGCCTCGGCCCACTCACCGACCGCGATCTGATCGAGCATGATCAGATGCTGCGTGGTCATGCTGTTGCGCGCGAAACCCGTCTCGGCCTCGCGGTCCACGATGCGCTGCAGATGCGGCCGATACCGGCTAAGGGTGTCCACGTGATAGGCGGCCACGGACAGCCGGGTGACATCCCACGGCTCCATCTCCGCAGGGCTGTTGAACTCGGTCTCCACCCGCTCCCGCGCCCCGGCACCGTGCCGGACCACGTCGCCCCACGTGTCGCGGTAGACCAGCGAGCGCGACGGGAGCACGTCGCCCAGGGAACCGAGCAGCCCCCGGGTCTCCTCCCACTGGGCCGCGTCATTGGCGTACTGGTCGATCGCCAGCAGCAGGTTCACGAGCCGCGTGAGTACCTCGGACGCCCGGTGCGGCTCGCGGTCGCGCAGGGTCTCGATCGCCGACGTCACCTTGCGGTGCGAATGCCGTACGTCCCCGTCCTCCCAGAGCGCCCTGTACGCCGAGGTGACCACCGAGGCCGGGGACTCGTCCGTGCCCGGCGTCCGGTCGGAGAGCGCCAGCCGCTGCGCCTGGTCGAAGAGTCCCGCGTGCCCGGCGACGAAGGCGGCGTCGCCGAGTCTGCGGGAACGGTCCTGTCGGTGCTCGCTGAGCTCCGCGGCCCGGGTCAGCCAGGCCATGGCGGCCACCGCGCTGCCGCGCCGGGTCGCGGACTCGGCCGCCGCCTCCAGCGCGGCCGCCACCTCCTCGTCGGGGTCGACCGTCGACGCCGCCAGATGCGTGGCCCGCCGCTCCAGATCGTCCCGGTGGACGTATGCGAGCACGGCGTGTGCCGCACGCCGCTGGTTGGGCGTGGCCGTCTGGACCACGGTGGAACGTACCAGGGGGTGCCGGAAGACGAACTCGCCGGTGAGCGGGTCGAGCCTCAGCAGGCCGGCCATCACCGCCTCCTCGGCATCGCGCATGCGATAGCGTCCTGGACCGGGTGCGGGCGCGGTACCGGGTGTCGCTCCGACACCATCGAGGGCGCCGCGAAGCAGCTCCTCGCGGACCGTGACGTCGAGCCCTTTGATACGTGTGCTGTAGACATGCTGCAGGCGGCGCGGCAGCGGCAGTGAGGCGTCGTGCAGTCCGAGGGCCCCGGCGGATGCGAGTTCCGCGGGACCGACGGGGAGGTGCGCGGGCAGTTCCAGTAGGGCGAGCGGGTTTCCCTGGGCCTGGTCCAGCACCAGACGGCGCACGGACGTCTCCAGGTCCGGGTGGTGCAGGGACAGCAGCTGCCGTGCGGCCGTGTCCGAGAGGGCTCTGACCGGCAGTTCGGGCAGGGCGGCGGTGTCGAACCCCGATGCGACGTCCGTGCGCAGCCCGACCAGGAGCTTTACCGAGCCGCCGGTCAGCCGGCGTCCGACGAACCCGATCACCGCGACGCTGGAGGCGTCCAGCCACTGCCCGTCGTCGAGGACCAGCAGCAGCGGTCCCGCGGAGGAAGCCAGGGACAGCAGGTCCAGAACGGCAATACCGAGCGACATGACCGACGGTGGCTTTCCCTCGCTTCGCCCGAAGACGGTGTCGAACACGG
Organism: Streptomyces sp. NPDC001292; assembly: GCF_042896465.1. Classification (NCBI taxonomy): domain Bacteria; kingdom Bacillati; phylum Actinomycetota; class Actinomycetes; order Kitasatosporales; family Streptomycetaceae; genus Streptomyces; species Streptomyces sp. NPDC001292. The sequence goes on along the minus strand of NZ_JBIAXG010000046.1, from coordinate 49,796 downwards.
TGCGGTGCAGCAGATCGAGGCCGTCCGTGAAGGGCAGCAGGGGGTAAAGCAGCTGGTGCAGGCCGGCGAACGGCAACCCGGACTCTGCTTCGACCCCGGCGGCCCGGATCACCTCGTGGCCCGCCTCCGCCGCCAGCCGGGCGGCATGGTCGAGCAGGGCGCTCTTCCCCACCCCCGCCTCCCCCTTGAGGACAAGGGCCTGACCTTCGACGGCCGTCATGAAAGAGGACAGCCGCCCCTGTTCGCCGTCCCGGCCGATCATCGTCACGAGCGATTCCACGCCGCCCCGCTCCCTTCCCCACCGGTCCAGCCACGTGCGTACAACTCCGAGCCTATGTGTGCGAGGCAATGCTCTCGCGTCGAAGGGTGCGGAAATAGGTGACTGCACATGGGATGGGGACGATCGTCACGTGGGTGTTCGGAAGAGATGTTACGTGGGTGCCTTCGGAGTGGCAGAACGAAAGTGGGCCGCCGTGGTGGTTCGTGCCACGGCGGCCCGCTCCGGGGTGTGTGCGGTTGTTCATGCCCTTGACTTCGGGGCGTGCGTCAGTGCGACGTTCCCGCTTTCGCGGGCGGGAGCTCGACCTGGGCGTCGGGGTCGCCCGCGTCGGCGGTGTAGTCCTCTGGCTTGGTCTCGTCGACGCCCTCGGGGGCTTTGAAGGCCTTGAGGACGAAGGTCAGGACCACCGTCACGATCACGTTCATGACGAAGGCGGTCAGGCCGATGTAGCCGATCTCGCCGATGCCGGGGATCTCCTTGGCGGAGCCGCCGAAGTGCTTCTGGGTGGGGGAGGCGACGCCGTACGCGGCGACGGTGCCGTAGATCATGCCGACCGCCCAGCCGGCGATCAGGGCCCAGCGGTGGAACCAGCGCGTGAACAGGCCGCCGACCAGGGCCGGGAAGGTCTGCAGGATCCAGATGCCGCCCAGCAGCTGGAAGTTGATGGCGACCGTCTTGTCCATGGTGAGGACGAAGACGAGGGCGCCGACCTTGACCAGCAGCGAAACCAGCTTGGAGACCTTGGTCTCCTGCTCGGCGGTGGCGGCGGGCTTGATGAAGTCCTTGTAGATGTTGCGGGTGAAGAGGTTCGCGGCCGCGATGGACATGATGGCGGCCGGGACGAGAGCGCCGATGCCGATCGCGGCGAAGGCCGCGCCCGCGAACCAGTCCGGGAACATGTCCTCGAACAGCTGCGGGATGGCGAGCTGGCCGTTGGTGACCTTGATGCCGGCGGCGATCGCCGTGAAGCCGAGCAGGGCCAGCAGCCCGAGCATGAGGGAGTACAGCGGCAGGATGGCGGTGTTGCGGCGGATCACCTCACGGCTCTTGGAGGAGAGCGTCGCGGTGACCGAGTGCGGGTACATGAACAGCGCCAGCGCCGACCCCAATCCCAGGGTGGCATAGGTCCATTGGCCCGCCTCTCCCGGTACCACGGCCCCGCGCGGCGCCCCGGTGGCGGGGTTGGTCTGGGCGAAGGCGGCGCCGGCCTTGGCGAAGATGTCGTCGAAGCCGCCCAGCTTGATCGGGATGTAGGCGATCGCGACCGCGATGACGATGTAGATCAGGGCGTCCTTGACGAATGCGATCAGCGCCGGGGCGCGCAGGCCGGAGGAGTAGGTGTAGGCCGCTAGGGCGTGTTTCGAAAGTCCCGTCTGGTCCGCGACGCCTGGCACGGCACCTCGCCGCGTTGTCGGGATCGTCCACGTACGCCCAGTACGAGGACGACCCTCCGCCTTGCGATGCACCGCACCAGACGTCGCGGACCCCGCCCTCCGGGCGGACGACGCTACTTTCGAAACACGCCCTAGCACACCGAAGGCGATCAGCAGGGGCAGGTCCTTCACGAACCAGTTCGTGTTGTCGCCGCCGCCAACGCCCATCACGTCCAACACCGCGAGGTGGCGGGTGGTGCGACGGCCGACGGTACGGCCGTGCAGTTGTCGTCCGTTCGGATGCGGAGTCCGCAGAAGTGGACGTCGGACTCGAAGGGCCGGCTGGTCGGGACCGAGTCGGACAGGTGCCCGGACTCGCCCGGCCCGAGCTCCGCGAACGGTACGAAGCTGCGGATCTGGACCTGCGCGGCCGGCGTCAACCAGCTCTGGAAGCTCCCCGCCTGACGGGAGCCCCTCACCGACACCGGACCGTGCGGGAAGCACTCCTGCCGGTCCGGTGTTTCTTGTCGGCGTGTGTCCGAAAAATCCCTTCATGCCTCTTCTCGATAAGATACATGTTGAATACTCTAGATGTGTCAGTATGGCCGTCGAGCGTGTCTCTGACTCTTGGCCTTGTCGGGATGCCTCATGAGGGGTGTGACCAGTGCGTGGAGCGTGCTTGACCCTCGGGGGGCGAACCGGTCACGTCCGTCCGGCGGGCGCCCGTCCTCTGTCGGGTCGTGGGACCGGGGGCGCGGAGCTCCGACGCCGTGCAGAAACGTGTTGACAACGACGTCGGCCGCCTGTCCGGGACTCAGGTGTGCCTGATGGTGCGAGGCGAGATTCATCAGCTCCGGCAGGAGCGGCCCCGCCCATCCCTCCGGCTGGTCCCGGCGCAGCAGCCCCTCGTCGGTGGCCCGCGCGAGGAAGGCCTCGACCTCGGCGATACAGGCGTCCCGGCGCCGCCGGATGGCGTCGTCGGCCAGCAGGGGGGCCAGGTCGACGGGCCAGGTCCGGTTGACGGTAATGATGTTCTCGATGTAGCGGTGCAGGGCCACGGCGACGGGTGCCTCGCGCAGCCGCGCCTCCTCGATGGCCCGCTCGATGGCCGTGACCCGGGACTCGTAGATGGCGGCGAGGAGTTCCTCGCGGGAGGCGAAGCGCCGGTAGACGGTGCGCCGGTCCACACCTGCCTTGGCGGCGATGCTCGCGATGCTCACGCCCGGGTCGGCGGCGAACATACGTGCCCCGGTGGTCAGAACTGCTTCCAGGTTGCGTGCTGCGTCGGCTCTCATCCCTTAACAGTACCGTCGGTGGGGAGAATATCTGGGTTGTTCGCCACGCTGCTGTGCACATAGTAAAAAGAAGTGCTACATTGAAGTGGCAGTTGGATGACACATCCGAAGAACTGAACCGAAGCACCGGGAGAGAGAAAGCACATGATCACCTACGACCGGCTTTTCATCGGAGGTTCCTGGGTCGAGCCGAGCAACCCCGAGTTGCTCGACATAGCCTCGCCGCACGACCAGTCGGTGGTCGGCCGTGTCGCCCAGGCGCAGCCGGCTGACATCGACCGCGCCGTCGCCGCAGCGCGCAGCTCCTTCGAGGCGGGCGAGTGGCGTCTGACCCCGCCCGCGGAGCGGATCGCGGTTCTGCGGCGTTTCAACGCGCTGCGTGAGGAGAACGCGGAGAAGATCGCGTACCTGATCTCGCTGGAGAACGGCTCGGCCGGATGGTTCACCCGCGCCGGACAGCCCGGCCTGACCCGACAGGCGAACGCCTACCTGAAGGCGGCGGAGGAGTTCGCCTGGGAGGAGACCCTGGTCCCCTCCGACCCCGACTCCCCGACGCGCAGTGTGGTGCGCCGCGAGGCGGTCGGTGTCGTGGCCGCCGTGATCCCGTGGAACTCGCCGTTCTCCTCGGCCACCTCGAAGATCATCCCCGCGCTGGTCGCCGGTAACTCCGTGGTCCTCAAGGTGTCTCCGGAGAACTCGCTGAGCATGGGCCTCCTGGCGGAGCTGCTGGAGCAGGTGGGCTTGCCCGAGGGTGTGATCAGCGTGCTGCCCGCCGACCGTGAGACCAGTGAGTACCTGATCTCGCACCAGGACGTCGACAAGATCGCCTTCACCGGGTCGACGCGCGCCGGCCGCCGTATCGCCTCGATCGCGGGTGAGCAGCTCAAGCGGGTCAGCCTCGAGCTGGGCGGCAAGTCCGCCGCCATCATCCTGCCGGACGCCGACATCGAGAAGGCGGTCGCGGGCCTGAAGTTCGGTTCCCTGCTCAACAACGGCGAGTCCTGCATTGCGCAGACCCGCATCCTGGCTCCGCGGGAGAAGTACGAGGAGGTCGTGACGGCACTGAAGGAGCTGGTGGAGTCGCTGAAGGTGGGCGACCCCAACGACCCGGACACATTCATCGGCCCGATGATCCGCCCCGACCAGCAGCAGCGGGTGCGCAACTACATTCAGCTCGGCATCGAGGAGGGTGCCCGCCTGGTCACCGGTGGCCCGCAAGTCCCGGAGGGCCTGGAGAAGGGCAACTACGTGACGCCGACCGTCTTCGCCGACGTCGACAACTCCATGCGGATCGCGCAGGAGGAGATCTTCGGACCGGTCCTGGTGGTCATCGCGTACGACGACGAGGACGACGCCGTCCGTATCGCCAACGACTCCGAGTATGGCCTGTCCGGTGGCGTCTGGTCCTCCAACGAGGAGCACGCCCTGACGGTCGCCCGCCGGGTCCGCACCGGCACCATCACGGTCAACGGTGCTTCCGTCGCCTTCGACGGCCCGTTTGGCGGCTTCAAGGCCAGCGGCATCGGCCGCGAGTACGGCGCGGTCGGCGTCGGTACCTACACCGAGTTCAAGACCATCACCGTCTGACCTTTCCGTACGACACAGAACACAAGATGATCCGCGGACAGCGGCAGGTGGTCCCGCCACCTGCCGCCGTCGCGGCGTTTTCGGCTGAGCGCCGATACATGCGACGCCTCCATCGCATCCCGCGTGCTTCCCCGGCACCAGGGTGCCGTCGCCCGTGTGCGGACACGACGAAGCAGGAAGCGTCCCACCGCGGTTTCACGTCGGCCGTGTCCGGCCCGGACTCGGGCGTCGACCCAGTACGGTCCGTCCGCGCCCGTCTCGATGCGCTTGTGCGGCCACTACTCAGCGGGCTCGTGGCGCAGCAGGGTATCGACGCGCGCCGCCAAGGACAGCAGCGCCCTGTCGCCCGTACGACGCCCGATGAGCTGCATGCCCACGGGAGGCGACGCGGTGACGGGGAGAGAGACCGTGACCGACGGCAGGCCCGCGGTGGCCGCCGACGGCAGCGCCGCGACGATGGGCGCGTCGCTGGCCGGGACGAAGCCGGTCAGCGCAGGCGTCCCCGCGGTGTTGGGCAGCCTTGCGGCATGGATGTCGTCCTTGACGACCAGGCACCAGCGGCCGTGCACGCCCCGGCTGTCATGGCGGGCTGCCTCGGCGAGCGCGCCTTCGGCGTCGAGGTGATGAACGCGTGGAGGTGTGCGACCGCGGCTGTGCGGTCGAGTGCTGCCGACACCATGTCCCGAGCGAGGACCCGGCCCGCTGCTTCCGCCTCGGCCATGAGGCCGCCTCCCTCGTTCTGCCGCCGGTCGGTGGCGTGATCGACATGTGCCCACGCCGGGTCGGTCCTGTTCGATACCTACCGGTGTCCGGTCGACGGCCCGGAAGGCGGACAAACCCCGGGGGCCGGACCCGGCGAACATATGCCACCGGATCCGCCCCGACATTCACGCACTCACGCCGGTGCTGTCAGGCTGTCAGGCCGGGGGCAGCACCTGACGCCCGCGGTACATGCCGCAGTGCTGGCAGGCGGCATGGGGCGGGGTCGGCAGGGCGCACGCCGGGTTGGCGCACCTCGCCAGCAGGGGCTGAGCCGCCTTCCAGTGGGCTCGGCGGTGACGGGTCCGTGAGCGGGACTTCTTGTGCATCATGGGCGATGGTCCGATTTCGTATGTCATCGCTCTGACCGGGAAGAAACCGGCGGAATCCGGCCGGGCCGCGCGCACGCAGGAGTCAGGCGCCCCGTTCGGACAGGGAACACCTGGGCCATGCGGAGGGATCGGCGGAGAACGGGCCGGTGAAGGTCAGAGCCGCTGTATGGGGGCGGAGAGAGCACGTTTTCGCCACGCCGGAGCGCCAGCGGGGGCCTCTGACCGCTTGTCACCGGGGCGCGGAGAAACCCACGACACCGTCGGTGCGCAAGGCGAGCCCCAGGCCGGCCACGGTGGGCGGTCGGCTCAGGGGCAGGCTCTGTCGACTTCGATCAGCATGGCGAGGACGCTAACAACTGCCGACGCGCACCGCAACACATTTGATCACTGTCCTCCAGTCACACTCACTGGACAGAGGCCGGCGCTTGCCCACGGCGGCGACAGGAATCGGCGAAAGTTCCGTGATCGTCAGCGACGGCCGGGTCTCGACGACGGTGCGCCGACCGTGGGTTCACAGTGCGGCCCCGTTCTCCGAGTCCGCCTCCCGCGCCCGCGTACCGCCCGTCCACGGCCGGGTCATGGCCAGCGCGAGCCCCCGGAAGCCCATCGCGCCGAGGAACGCGAGCAGGAACGAGTTCACGGACACCGACCACGCGCCGATCCCCCGGACCATGCGCACACGAACAGGAACCGGCCCGGCCGTACCCGTGTCGCGCCCGCCACCACGACACTCGCCTCCGCCAGCACGGGCACCGGACGGCACAGGAGGAATGCGACCACGCCGAGGCGTCGCGCCGCACCGGCGGCACGTGCCAGGCTAGCCTCCCCCACCAGTCGCCGGGTCAGGGATACTGAGCGCGCCCCTACGAGATAGCCCAGACACGAGACCGTCATACCGGCCCAGACCACGGCCGTACCCCCAGAAGAACCCCAGGGGCGCCCCCGCAGCGGCCGACACGACGCTCGACGGCACCAGCAGGAACACGTCCAGCGCGAGCAGCCCGTCGATCACCGCGACCGCCATGGCCACGGAGAGCCGGTGCTCCGCCGCCAGTGCGGCCAGATCTTCGAAATAGTCCCCGAAGAGGAAGAACGGAACGAGAATCGCGGCGAACAGCGCGACCACGAGTCAGACCATGCGCATACGGGGAGCGTAGCGGGCAACGTGTCCTGCAGGTGGGACATAGGCCTACACGAGGCACACATGTGGGGCGCCTCCCAAGGGGGGACTGGGGGAATGACGACACGGTGGGAAACCCGGCCTTGCGGGTCGGAAGGTACAGTGCTCGTCGGCGTACCAGTCGAGGAGTGATCGTGGAGCTGGAGCTCGAACGGGCAGAGCTGAAGGCGGTGTTGAACCGGCAGCGCCGCGCACAGGGCCACCTCTCCGGTGTCATCCGGACGCTTGAGGAGGGGCAGGACTGCGCGGACGTCGTCACGAGCCGGGAGGACGGCGCCCGGCTGCGTGCCCGCTTGGAGAGACTCTTCCTGTCCCTGGCGTAGGGACCGCAGGGACCAGAGGGACTCAGTTCCGGAACAAAGATTCCGGAACCAATTCCCCACAAGAGCATGGAAAGTAGAGTGAACGCGGCAGGCTTCACGGCTCGTGGAGGGAGCAGAGCGTACGTTCTGATCCCTCTCCGCGAAATCCTGTCGTGACTCGACGTTTTTGTAACCTGGGTGCCGGGACCGCCTGTGCCGTTGCCGCCGTCCTTGCTACCACCGGCTGCTTCACCCCGAAGAGGAAGACTCTGCGCGCGTCCAGGCTCTCCCCGGGCATGTGCAAGGGGGCCACGGTGATCTTCTCACTGGGACGAGAACTGAGGCCCGCCCGCGCCGGACGATGCCCTGCGGCTGGCTCTGGACACCTCCGATCAGGTCGATTACCTGGTGGCCAAGACCGGCACTGGGCCCCGTACGAGCGCGCCGAGCTGTTCAACGGGCTGTGCCGGGACTTCCTGGCCGACCGGCGCTAAGCCGGCTGGCCAGGACATGGAACCCGACCGCTATGCCGGGACCACGCGGTAGCTCAGCATCGGCCGGGGAAGGTCGGTCTGGGCCAGAGTGCCGCTGCGCCATGCCGTGGTGCCGGTGCAGTCGGTCGAGGAGTACAGCTCCACGGACCCGGAGCCGGTGGCGATCTGGATCGATTTCGCCGCCGTCGACAGCGTGTGGCACGTGCTGAAGTCGCCGAGGTCGACCACCGTCACCGAACCCGTCCCGCCGGTACCAGAGTAGAGATACGCGCCTTCCTGCAGCGGAGGCCAGCCGGCGGCGTCGGCCGCCCCGGCACCGAGGCCGATCAGCGCCGCGGCCATGGTCCCGGCAGCGGCTGCACTACGGAGTTTCGCCCTGGGGGTGAACATGCGACCCACCCTTCTGTGTGTGCCGACGTCATGCGCACACGTCGGCTCGGGACTGTTGGGGTTTGATACCTGCGGCAAATTCTTGCATGGTCAATCATGTTTGGGGAGTGCCCGATTGCCACACATGCCTATGTATGTGAAGTGAAGTCCAGGTGAGCCATGACGACGTCGGCTCGACGCCGATGTCAGGAGCGTGTCTCGACAGCTCTGCGCCAGGCTCCGCCCCCGACGAGCTCGGTGAGTTGGCCCATGCTGAGTGCCGGCGTGACGCGCGCTCCCGGCAACGGGGTGACGGCACCGGCCGTGAGCGCGCCCCAGCCGGGTCTGTGTCTGTGCATCGGTTCCTTCGCATGGGGTGAAGGCAACCTGTCGGCGGGTGTTCTGCTTCTCACATGGCGATGACGTGTAGGGGCGACAGCGTTTCACCGATGGCTTCGCCGAAGACACGTACGCCGATGACTCCTTGGCAGAGACACCCGAGATGAGGGTCTTCGTAACCCGTCAAAGCGGCGACGCGCGGTGGGCGTGGGCACATGTGTCTCGCACGTTCCGGCTCGAACGCCAGGAAGCGACATGACCGGCAGACGGCGACTGGCGACTGTCCCCGGCCATGACGGCGACGGCGGGAGCGTCCGGTCTCGCCGGTGCGGGCCAGGCCTCGGCTCCTGGACCAGCCGAAGATCACCGTCCCCGCCGTCACCCTGGACGGTCAGGCCGACGGCGTCATCCCGCCGACCGACGGGAAGCGGCTACGCGGCACACTTCGCGGGCCCCTGGACCCATCGCGTCGTCCCGAACGCCGGCCACAGTCCTCCCCAGGAGCAGCCCGAGGCCTTCACCGTGGCCATCCTCGAAGCCGACGGGACGGCCTGACCACTCATGCCCCCTGCCTGCCCCGGGCCGCCGCGGCACTCACCGCGGGCGGCCCACCGGCCTTTTGCCCCAGGGCATACGTGGGTCTCCAATGAGACTCCGGCCGCATATCGAGACGCCCGAGTTGAAATGCGGACACTTCTTGCGCTGGGATGGATTGCCTCCGATACGGAGCAGGCGCCGGCACGGGGCCATCGATACAGCGCCGGCGCTTCTGTGGATCGCAGCCCTTGGGAGCCTGATGAACGACCTGGACCATCCGTCCCGCCCCGCTTCGACACGGCTGATCGGGCGCGACGAGGACCTGGAGTTCATCTGGTCCCATTTCAGCGGCTCCGCGATCCATGGCGCGGCCCTGCTGCTGTCGGGCGAGGCGGGCATCGGCAAGACCGCCGTCCTGGACGCGGTCGCGACGCAGGCCCGGGACAACGGTGTCCGGGTGCTGCGGGCAAGCGGGGTGCAGTTCGAGGCGGACATAGGCTACGCCGGACTCAACCAGCTCCTCCTACCGCTCTTCGACTCCTTCGCCCTGCTCGACCCCGGCCACCGGGACGCCCTGCGCATCGCGGTGGGCATCGGCAGCGGCCCTGCCCCCAACCCCCTGCTGACCTCCACCGCCGCTCTGCTGCTGCTGCGCCGGATCGCCGCCGACACCCCCCTGCTGATCGTCGTCGACGACCTGCCCTGGCTGGACCGGGCTACCGTCTCGGTGCTGGGCTTCGTGGCCCGGCGGCTCGTCGGCAGCCGGATCAGCTTCCTCGCTGCCTCGCGTGTCACCTCCGACAGCTTCTTCCAGTCCAGTGGCCTGACCGAACACCGGCTCCGGCCGTTGAACGACCGTGCGGCGACCGAACTGCTCGCCCGGACCCACCCCGGCATGTCCCTCGCGGCGCGGCGCACCGTCGCGGACAAGGCCCGGGGCAACCCGCTCGCGCTCGTGGAACTGCCCGCCACGCTCGACGGAGAGCACGAGGCGGTGACCGGAACACCGTCGTCCGTGCCTCCCGGGGAGCGTCTGCAGAACCTCTTCGCCTCACGGATCGCCGAACTGCCCCGTCAGAGCCGCGAACTGCTGCTGATCGCAGCCCTGGAAGGCACCGGAGACCTCACCGCGATCGAGGCGGCCGGGCCGGGGCACGCCGTCATCGACGTCCTCGAACCCGCCGAACGCGACCGGCTGATCACGATCTCCGCACCCTCCCGAAAGCTGTCCTTCCGGCATCCGCTCATCGGCTCCGCCGTCGTGGCCCAGGCGACGGCCGTCGACCGCCGCCGGGCGCACCAGGCACTCGCCGCCATCCTCACCGACCAGCCCGAGCGCCGCGCGTGGCACCTTGGCGAAGCGGCGACCGGCCCGGACGAGACGGTCGCCGACCTCCTGGAACAAGCCGCCCGGCTGCGCCTGAGGCGCGGCGACGCCCTGGGCGCCGTGGCCGCCCTCACCCGTGCCGCGGGACTCAGTCCGGCCTCGGCCGACGAGAGCCGGCGACTGGCGGAGGCCGCCTACGTAGGCACCGACGCCGGCGGCGAGCTGGCGGACGCCTCACGCCTGCTGGCCGGAGCTCGCAGGGCCGACCCCACCGCGCAGGACTCACTGCATGCGGCAGCGGCGTCCGCCCTCCTCCTGATCAACGAGGAGGGCGACGTCAGCACCGCGCACCGGCTGCTGGTGGGTGCCATCGAGGCCGGCGGACATGGCTACGACGCGTCCGATGACGCCCTCGTCGAAGCCCTGTTCACCCTGATCACGATCTGCTGGTACAGCGCGGACCCGGAGAAGTGGACGCCGCTGTACCGGGCGCTCGACCGGCTGAAGCCCGCCTGCCCCGACCTGCTGTGGGCCTGCGCCCACACCATCGCCGACCCGGCACGCACCGGGCCCCGGACCCTGGAGGTCCTCGACACCCTGCTCGCCAACATCGGCGACGATCTCACCCGCGTCGTCCGCATCGGCGTCTGCTCGATCTACCCGGACCGACTGCCCGCCGTGCGGGAGGCGTCCCTGCGCCTGGTCGAACAGGGCCGCGCCGGCGACGCCCCCGTCCGACGGCACCTGGTCGCCCTGATGCACCTGTGCCTCGACTACTACTCCGCGGGCCTCTGGGACGAGGCGGTACAGCTGGCCGCCGAGGGAATCGTCCTGTGCGAGGAACACGGATACGGCTTCTACGCCTGCAAGCTCCAGTACGTCCAGGCACTGGTGGCCGGAGCGCGCGGCGACGTGGAGGCGAGCGAACACCTGGCCGAGGAGATCGTCCGCTGGGCCGCTCCCCGCGGCGCCCGGGCCGCGCACGTCCTCGCCTTCCACGCCAGGGGCGTGACCGCCCTGGGCAGCGGTGACTTCGAAGCGGCCTACGAGCAGGCCGGCGAGATCACCACGCCCGGCACCCTCGCTCCGTTCCAGCCGCAGGCCGTGGTCGGCGCCCTGGACCTGGTGGAGGCGGCCGCCAAGTCGGGGCGGGCCGCGGAGGCCGCCGCTCATGCGGCCGCCATGCGGGAGTCCGCGATGGCCGGGCTCTCGCCGCGCCACCGCATGATCGTCCTGGCCTGCGAGGCCCTGGCCACACCCGACGACGACGCTCTGGCCCTGTTCGAGCAGGCGGTGTCGCTCGCCGAGTCCGGTGACTGGCCCTTCGACACCGCACGGGTGCGTCTGTTCTACGGCGAGCGGCTGCGCCGCCGGCGCGCCACCAAGGAGGCCCGCCGGCAACTGGTCCGGGCGTCGGAGGCGTTCGAGGAACTGGGAGCGGCGCCGTGGACAGCACGGGCCCAGGCCGAGCTGCGTGCGAGCAGCCGTACGACATCGGCCGCCGGACGGTCCGGAAAGGCGGTCCTGACCGCTCAGGAACAGGAGATCGCGGCCCTGGCGGCCACCGGGCTGACCAACAAGCAGATCGCCGAGCGGCTATTCCTGTCCCACCGCACCATCGGCACGCACCTCTACCAGATCTACCCCAAACTCGGCATCAGCTCCCGAGCCGCGCTGCGCGACGCCTTGGCCGCCCTCGACCTGACGGACACCGGTGGATGACGTGCGGAGTCCCCCAGTCATATGACGTATGTGGAATCATCGGGTTCCGTTGCAGACTGAAACGGAGATGTCCTTGGGCCGCGGTGCCTCCGACACCGTCGGCGGCCGCCCCCAGCCAAGCAGAGGCGCGAAAGAGAACTCGGATGCACGACACCGCAGGCAGCCACCCAGACATCCACTGGCCGTCCGGCTTCTCCCCCGCCGATGCCCACAGCTTCCATCGTGGTCAGGCCGTCGTGCCCGGCCCGCCGGAGCGCGCCTTCCGGCTGCTGACCGACGTGCCGAACTGGCCGACCTGGATTCCGCACTGCGAAGAGGTCACCACCACCACGCCCGCGCAGTCGTTCGAGGCCCGCTGGCACGGCTACCGGTTCGAGGTGTTCGTGGGGGAGCAGGTGTCACCCCGGCGGGTCGGCTGGCTCGGGATCGGCGCGGGTGTGCAGCTCTACCAGACCTGGCTGCTCACCGAGGTCCCGGACGGCACGCACGCGGTGGTCGAGAGTGCCGTCCGCACCGCCGCCCCCAAGTCCCTCGACCCCCTGTCCCGGGCCTGGGCCCAGCGCCTGGACGACCTGTGGCACGCCCAGCTCGCGAAGCTCTCGCAGGAGCCGCAGGGCCCCGGTCAGACGTCATGACCCGTCGGGCCGCTTTCCGAAGCGGCCCCGGACAACTCGAGAACCACCGGCACGACCGCCTCGGCGCCGCCCGGCAGCCGGTCCAGGCGGATCACGCCGTACACCTCTTGGCCATCCGCCACGTGTGAGCGTCTCCCGGGCCAAGCCCCGGCCCGGTTCCGCTCCCCACCAGCAGCCAGGGCTTCCGCGAGCACCCGGCGGGTGAGCAGTTGGCGACGAGCAGCCCGCGGCGTGATCTCTCAGCCCGCGGGCCGGTTCCAGAAGGGGTACTCATGGGGGTCGAGCGCCTCCCATGCCGTCGACACGGGGTCGAAAAGGTCTGTTCTCGGGCACGCCGAACCCGCGGATCTACCGGACTCGCCCTTGTGCGCCACATGACGGGGTGCCGGTAAGAATGCTGTCACCAGCCGCAAACGGCGGTGATCACTCCTCGGACCTGGTGGGTTGGGGCAGTTCCAGCGCGTTCGTCGCCTCAGCGAGTGCGAGGCGACCGCCCTTCAGCTCGGGCACGTAGTTGTAGATCGTGTTCCTGGAGACGCCGAGGAGCTTTGCGATCGAGGTGACGGTGTTCTCCGGGCGGGCGAGCAGGTCGCGTGCGTGACGTACCTGTTCCTCCGTCATCGCCGGCGGGCGGCCGAGTCGGGCGCCGCGGACGCGGGCGGCGTCCAGGCCCTCGTAGGTGCCCTGCACGATGAGTTCGCGGATGAACTCCGCGAGCGCCGCGAACACGTGGAAGACCGGGCGCCCGCCGGGCGTGGTCGTGTCGAGCGCCTCGTGCAGCGAGGTGAAGCCGACGCCACGCTTGCGCAGGCCGGACACAATCGCGATGAGGTCCTGGATGGAACGGCCCAGCCGGTCCAGTGACGGGACGACGAGGGTGTCGCCCTCACGCAGGTAGTCGAGGGCCTTCCATAGTTCCTCGCGTTCGGCGTTCTTGCCGGACTACTTGTCCGAGAAGATCCGGATGCAGCCCGCTGTGTTGAGTGCGTGGATCTGCCGGTCGAGCAATTGCCCCTTGGTGGACACGCGTGCGTATCCCACGAGGCTGCCGGTCCGTACGGCCGGAACAGGTGCGAGGAGATCAGCGGTGTCGTCGTCCTGGGGTGGCTGCACCCGCCAGATCGTACAGAAAACGGTGCTCCTCAAGTTCTTGAGCACATCGACTTTCTGACACCGTTTTATGGGCATGATCCGGTGTCGATCCGGCCGCGCACCGCCGCTTATCGATCTTGCTCATCAATCGGTCGATTGATGAGCGGCGCTGACGAGCCCTGACTCGTAGGCGCTGATCACCAGCTGCGCGCGGTCCCGTGCACGCAGCTTGTTCAGCAGCCGACCGATGTAGGTCTTGACGGTGCCGTTGCTGAGGTGGAGGTACTCGGAGATGTCGGCGTTGGAGAGGCCACGTGCTACGAGCACCAGGACCTCACGCTCGCGCTCCGTGAGGTCCTCAAGCGAGGAGCCCGGCGCATGGTGCGTATGGGGAAGACGGGCGAACTCGGCGATCAGGCGTCGGGTCACCGAAGGGGCGAGAAGGGACTCTCCGGCGGCGACAGTGCGGATGCCTGCCAGCAGCACCTCGGGAGATGTGTCCTTGAGGAGGAATCCCGCTGCCCCGGCACGCAACGCGCCGTACACGTACTCGTCGAGGTCGAAGGTGGTGAGGATGAGAACGCGTGTCCCGGCTGTCTCGGGGGATCCGGCTATGCGCCGTGTCGCTTCGATCCCATCCATGCCGGGCATCCTGATGTCCATCAGCACCACGTCCGGGCAGAGCCGCTGTGCACCCTCGACAGCTTCGGCCCCGGTGCCGGCCTCGCCCACCGCTGTCAGGCCGGGGGCGGTGTCGATGAGCACCCGGAAGCTGCCTCGGAGCAGGGACTGGTCATCGGCGACGAATACCCGGATCGGTTCGGTCACGCGGTCCTCTCCTTCCGGCTCGTAGCCGTGCCGTGAGCGGGTTCGGGCGGGAGACGAGCCGACACAGCGAACCCGCCGCCGGGCCGTGGCCCGGCGGCCAACGTCCCGCCATACATCATCACGCGTTCGCGCATCCCCACGAGTCCATGACCACCCCTGAGTTCCACCCGGTCGGTCGCGGCCGCGTTCCCGGCTCCGTCATCCGCCACCTCGATTCGCACTTCTCCTCGCGAGTCGACTGTGATCGTCACCTGGCAGTGCGTTCCGTCGCCGACGTGCTTGACCACGTTCGTCAGAGCCTCCTGCACGATCCGGTAGACGGCCAGCGCCGTCCCCGCGGGGAGGCCGACGGCCAGCCGGGTGCGGAGTTCGGTACGAACTCCCGCTCGCTCGGCACGCTGGATGAGGGCTGGCAGGTCGTCCAGTCCGGGAGGGGGAGCCGTCTCCGCCGAGCCGGGCTCTCGCGTGCGCCGACCAGCAGTGTCGCCGCGTAGCACTCCCAGGGCACGGCGCATCTCGGTGAGCGCCTCCCGGCCGGTCTGCTCGATCGCTTGGATGGCATCGCGCGTCTCTTGGGGGCGTGCCTCGGCCACATGGTTGGCTACCGCTGCTTTGACGACGATCACGCTGAGGCTGTGCGAGACGATGTCGTGCAGTTCTCTGGCGATGCGCAGGCGTTCTTCGGCCAGTGCCTCCTCCGCAAGGCGACGGTCTCTTCGGGCCGCTCGGGATCTCCGTTCGCGCACGACACGCCCTGCGGCCCACGCTGCCCCGATGACCAGCCAGACGAGGGCGGCAGTGCCGGCGGCTTCCGTCCACGGGCCGGAGGGCGTCAGGACCGCTTCACCGGTGATGACCGCGGCTGCCGAGACAACCAGGGTCAGGGCGAACGCCGCCGAAGCCCGGCGTGTCGGCTCGATGAGCGCCACTGCGTAGACGGCCAAGGCCGCAGAGATGTAAGGGTCACGGGTGATGTCGAGCAGTGTCGCCGTCGCCGAAGCACCCAGAACTACGGCCAGGGCAGGCAGGGGCCACAGGCGCCGAACGGCCAGCGGCACTCCCACACAGACGGCCACCAGCCAGCCCAGCCACCACGGGCCGGAGAACCGAGGCAGACCGTCTGAGGCACCCTGGTCGGCCAGTGCCACGTAGCCGGCTGTCACTACGGCCGCCACGCAGGCGTCGATCGCCAACAGATGCGTGCCGGTCCGCAGGCGCCGCCCCATTCTGTGCATCGCTAGACGATACCGATGGCCGCTCATCCGGCCTGCCCGAAGAGAAACATTGCGGTACCCACGGCGACCAACAGGAGAAGCCTTCCGGCGACCGTGGCCGCCCGCGAGGTCGTCCCGCTGCGCAACGCGGCCACGCCCAAGGGAACGAGCGCGACACACAGTCCCGCAGCGGCCGCGACCGATAGAGGGGTCGTTCCCTTCAGCACCCCCAGCGGCATCGCCGATGCCAAAGCCAGGGCCGCCGCACGCAGCGGTCCTAGCACTTGGGAGCGGTAGGCGCCGATGGCCAGCAGGAGCCAGCCGCCCATGATGGCCGAGTTGAGTGTGCTGAAGATGTGGAACGCGCCGTAGGTCTCGCTCACCGTTCGCGTCGCCGATGCCGCCCCCTGCACGGCCACCAGTTGGAAGGCCAGGTGGTCCACACCGGCGTGAAACGCGCGGGCGAAGAGGCCGAGGACCGTGAGTGCGCCGCCCCACAGAGCGAGTTCCCGGAACCTCTCGCCGATCTTGGCGGCGAGAAGCACGACTCCCGGCCAGAGCAGCACCCACCCGGCGGACACAAAGCTGTATGAGGCCGTCATGAGGCCCGGATGGTGCCCGTACGCACTCAGTTGCGCGGGGAAGAAGAAGTCGAAGCGCAGGCGCAGCAGTACGCCGGTGAGCAGCAGCAGAGGGCCGAGGACGAGGGAGGCGCCGCCCACCCAGCGTCCCGGAAAGACAGGATTAGGAACGGCGATTGACGCAGTCGTGACGGTCATGGGGCAACGATGCTGCCGCCGCACGTACCGCGTCGTCGGAGCATGGACCACACTTTCGGATCGGACCGTGGTCTTACCGCTTGCCTGTTGTTCGCTTCCGGTCCGATTCTCGGACCAGACACCATGCTGCTCGGCTCACGTGCGCTCGGCCGACCGGTGCTCGTCGACGTCCGCCGGTGCCCGAGGGCCTGGCACGGCAACCGCGGCAAGGTCCAGGCGGGCGCCCATATCGAGGTTCACCTCCCCGTACGGACGCACATGCGACCAGAACAGCGGGGTCAGGCCGCGCCGGTCGGCGAGCGTGAGAAGCCGGGCCCACTCCGGTTCGCCGAGGATGTCCTGAAGCATGAGGGTGTTCACATAGACCAGGGCGGACTGGAGAATGCGCAGGCACAGCACGAACATCTCCTGCTCGTCGCGCCGGTTCGAGGCGATCTCCCCGCCCTTGCCGTAGGCGATCACAGAGTTGGCGCCGTTGGAGGACTCCATGACGTTCAGGCCCTCCTCGATCTCCCGCTGGAGGTCGCGCAGCCGCAGGTAGCGGGCCACGAAGATGGTCTTCTGGGCGCGGCCGACCTCCAGCATCGCCGCGTAGGTGGGGTGGGAGGCATTGCGGGTGAAGCGGCGCAGGATGGCCTCGGTGGACGCGGTCCGGGTCCGGATCGCCGTCGCATACTTGATCATCTGGTCGTACTGCTGGGCGATGAGCTCCCAGCGGATCGGACGGGTCAGCGCCGGGGTCAGCTGTGGATAGGCGTCGGGTTCGCCGGCCGTCGGCCGGTACAGCTTCACCTTGTTGATCCGCTTGATGCGCGGCAGCAGGTCGAAGTTCAGCAGCCTCGTGATGCCGAAGCCGATTTCCGACTGGCCATGCGAGTCCGTGTAGTTGGCCTCGACGTCCATGGTGGTGCCGTGCCGCATCGCGCCCTCGATCATCGCGGCGACCTCGGAGGCGGTGCAGTTGATCAGCTGGGAGTGGATGGCCAGGGACTTCTTCTCGACGTGCCAGTAGATGAGCACTCCGCGGCCGCCGTAGCGTGAGTGCCACTCGGTGAAGAGGTTCTGGTCGTAGGCACGGACGTGGGTGGAGTCGGAGGCGACCGCGGTCGAACCCTGGCCCCACAACTCGATGCTGCGGGCGGCGAAGGTGGCGTTCGCGATCTCGATGGCGATTTGTCGGGCCGTCTCCGGGGTCAGATACCGGCGGCGTACATAGCGCAGTTCGTCCTCGGTGTGGCCGTGGCCACCGGAGGCGACGGCCTTGATCCCGGTGTTCGTGCCGTAGGCGTAGATCACCAGGAGCAGGCGCTCGGCCAGGACCTCCGCCGAGAGGGAGCCGCCACCGGAGACCGAGGTGACCGCGTCCAGGCAGCCCGTGCGCAGGACGGCCTCCTTGAGCATGTCGATGAGCGGCACGACGCCCCACCGGCGCTGTACCTCGCCCTTGATCCTGCGCAGGTTCTTCGGCTCGGGCTGGGCCTCGGCCGGGGTCAGCCGGATCGCCCCGGACTTCCGCTCGGCGATGTCCAGCCAGCCCATCTTCGGCATCCTGTCGTTCAGCAGGCCCAGTTCGGTGGTCATCTGCTCGCGCAGCTCGTCGACGAAGACCTGCGGGTCCAGTGGCTTGCGCAGCTCGCGGTAGTTCTCCTCGCGGCGCTCGGCGAAGTCCTGGGGCAGGTCCTCGTCCGGGTTGCGCCACTTGTCGGCGCCGACGACCCAGATCTCCTTGCACTTGAGCTGGTCGCGCAGGGCCTGGAAGGCGACGACCTCGTAGACCATGCGCACCTCCCTGCGCCGACCGCGCTTGTCGGTGCGGCGGACGACTTCCGCCCAGTCCCCGCCCATCGCCTTGTGCACCGGCACGGTCTCGCCCAGCGGGTAGTACGTGGTGTTGCCCGCCGCCGCGTACCGGGCCACCAACGCCAGGGCCTCGATCACCGGCTGGTGGGTGTGGTTGGACGAGCGGAACTCCAGCACGTCCAGCAGCCGGATCAGCCCGCGCCGGTAATGGTTGGTGTACGACGCCTTCAACGTCGTCTGCACCGTGCGCCGGTAGACCGGGCCACGGGTCTTGAACTCGTGCACCAGCTCCGCAGCGTCTGCTCACCGCCAGACACCGCCCGGTAGACCACCTCACGGACCGTGCCCTCGGGATCCCCGATCGACACCTCGGCGAGCTTGAAGAGGATGTTCTCCTTGCCCGACACCTTCTTGAACGCGTTGACCAGCTGCTCGGTGACCTTCTTCTCCGCCCGCGCCCCGATCCGGTGCACCGTGGAAATCAGCAGCTCCACCAGCGTGTCCGTGATCTCCCGCTCCCGCTCGTGCAGCAGCGCGGCCAGCAACGTGACCCGCAGCGGCAGCGGGTGAGTCCGCAGGTGCGAGGGAGACTCCACCGCGGCCCGCGCCCGCCACCCGGCCACCACCTTCGGCGCAACATCGGCAAACAGGTCCGGCGGCAGCCCGACCGCCCGGACCGCAAGCAGCTTGTCGATCTCAGTGAGCATCGTCTCCAGGCTCACATTGCCCGGAGCCTCCTTGATCCTCCCCAGGGCCGGCGGCCCGTCCTCGCCCTCACCCGCAGCGCCTTCACCTGCTTCACCGTCCTCCGCCTCATCGGCGCCGGCGACCAGGGCCACGATCCGCTCCGTGCTCTCCACCGCCAGCCGTGCGGAGATCCGCGCCGTCAGCATCTCCTCGGCCACCCGCAGCGCGCCGCCCACGATCCGGTCGCACCGCCCCGGCGTGGGCGGCTCGATGCATTCCGCACGGCAGCGGGCCAGCAGCTCCACCCGCACCTGCTCCGGCCGCCGCTCCTTGCACGCGACGTGCTCGGCGAGCCAGGCCGTCAGCTTGTCCGCGTCCGCGACGCTGCACTCCCGGAAACCCAGGTGCCCGCGGATCTGCGCCCGGTGGTACTCGATCGTTCGGCCGCTCCACTCGTACGCGTCCAGCTCGGACGCGGGCACCTGAACCTGCCGGGCGACGAACTCCACCGCCTCACCCGGCAACTCGAACCGGCCCCGAGGAAACCGGCCGTACTGCGTGTAAAACTTCAGCAACACGGCGGAGCCCAGTCTCGTCGCACCGCGCTTGCCGGACACAAGCCCATGCTCGTCCCTCAGCAGCGTCCAGTGCTCAACCAGCTCAGCCAGGTCCAGCGGAGTACGGGCCACGACCGTTGATCGTCCTCGCGAGGCTTCACCCACCGCAGCCGTACGGCCCCGCGTTCACCCACACGGGTGACGTCCCTGCAGGATCACCGCCGTTTGCGGCTGGTGACAGCGTTCTTACCGGCACCCCAAGGTCCATGCCCTGTACGAGTCGTGGGGCTGGCGCACCCTGGGGGACCTGCGCCCCCGCATCCCCGACGCGCCGCTCTTCCACGCCATGCTGCTCGACCTCCCGCAGCGCTGACCGACCCCGGGCCGCGAGCGGGGTGTCACAAAATCCGGCGGACGACGTTCCCCCCACTGTGAGGACACCACCGACATGCCCGTCGGGCCGCAGGCCCGGACAGCCGTCTCCCGGGAGACGGGACGCCCAGCGGGAGACGCCCCGCCCCCTCTCCCGTCCCGGGGGACACCACCTGACGTGCAAAAACTGGTGTCCCCGTTCCTGTAACGATTCCGAGGGCCGATACGTCTACGGCTTTGAGGAGACGTCACAGAGCAGCAGAGGGAGGGGACGTCAGGTGACCGGATCGGGTGAAGCCGCGGCGTGGCCAAAGGCCAGCCCAACGCCTCCCATTGTTCGCGTGCTTCACGCTGCAATGGGCCCGTTTTGCCTGAATGCCCGTCACTTCCCTTGTGGCGGGAGGCCGGAACTTAAACGCCCGCCTCACGGGAAATCCGGCGACACACCGGCATCAAGGTTGCGTACATGAACGTCGGTGAGGAAAGATCACCAGCATGGCCAGGCCCTACGGAAGTCGAGATGCGCAAGAGCGGGAGTACGTCCCGCCGGTGCAGGACAAGAAGCGCCACGGTCTCGTGCGCCTCTCCCCGATGGTTCCGGCCGACGTCCACGCAGCCGCGTACGCCAACGCCAAGGCTGCGGGGGTCTCGATGGGCAAGTACCTCGCCGAACTCATCCGGCGCGACCAGCTCGACAAGAGCGGCCGTCCCGTGTGGGCCAGCGAAGCCTTTGGTGAGCCAGGCCAGGGGGAACTTCCCATGACTGGCTGATCATCTGAAAACGCGTCGAAGGGCGCCAAAAAGCCCCGGCTTCCACCGGGGCGGCGCCCTTCCGACGTACCGGGTCCAGCGTTCTTTCCACGGCCGCTGAAACCCATCGCATCACCTGCAGTACCCACCGCAAGAGGCGTCTCCCAACGCCACCAGTCCAGAGGTCCCGGGTTTTCCAGGCCCGGGTCCTCGCCCCACAAAGGAGGAGGTGAGTCAAGCCCCACAGACGCTTTCCACGGCGACTGTCGGGCGGTGGTGTCCTAACCAGCGCATATGACGTTCGGAGCCCAGTTACGCGCCTGGTTGGTCGCGTTGGAGCCCTCCGCCGCTAGGCGGAAGGGGGGCTTCGGCGTGCATATGGAGTTAGGAGCGCCACCATCGTAGCGGACAGCTACGGTGCCGGACAGCTCATGCCCGCCCCCGGAGTGTCCGGGGAACCGGGCGTGCACAGCCCGTCATCTGCCCCGATTCACAACCCCCATACCGGCGTTCTGCCCCTCTTCGAGAGCGCGCAGGTCGACTTCCAGGCCCTGTTCCTGGAACTGTCCCCGCGCGCCTCCATCCGGGTGGACCGCCGCTCTGGCGATGGCGAATGGCTGCACTCCTACGTCGACCGGCCCCTGCCGTCGACCGCCCCCCGGGGCCCATACGCCGTCTACCTCGCCGACGAGGACGGCCGCTTCCGCCGGTTGTGCTTCGACCTCGACTCCAAGCGCGGCGACACCGGACCCGACCTCGCCACTCTGCTGCGCGCCCTCGACGAGGCCGGGCTGACCTACGTGGTCGCCGCCTCCGGGTCCGCCAGCGGACGGCATGTGTGGGTCACCGCAGAGACGCCGCTGGAGGCGACTCTCGTCTCCGCCATCGCCGAGGCCGCCAAGAAGCGCGTGCCGACCCTCGACAAGGGGATGCTGAACAACCCCGCGACCGGGCCCCGGAGTCCTAGCTCAGACACCGGTGGGCAAGTAACCCGCCGGTAGCTTTCAGGGCTTCGCGGCCGTGGTCTTCTTGGGCTGGCGGGGCACGGTCTTCGTCTTGTCGAGGTGGCCATACACCGTCGACCGGGGCACGGCGAACATGTCGGCGATCTGCTGGACGGTCTTCTCCCGCTCGTCGTAGAGCCGTTGGGCGAGCGCGGCCTGGTCCGCGGTGAGCTTCGGCCGGCGCCCGCCGACCCGGCCGCGAGCACGAGCAGCGGCGAGCCCGTCGTTGGTGTTCGCCACGATCAGCTCGCGCTGGAGCTCGGCGAGCACGGACAGCATCCCGAACATCGCCCGGCCCTCCATCGTGGCGGTGTCGATGCCTTGCTCGATGACGTGCAGCCCGATGCCGCGCTCGCGCAGGTCGGCGCCGAGGGTCACCAGATGCAGCACGGACCGGGAGAGCCGGTCGAGCCGGGTGACCTTCAGCGTGTCGCCCTTGCGCAGCAGCTGGAGGACGAGATCGAGCTTGGGTCGGGACGCCTTCGCGCCGCTCGCCTTGTCGACATGGATGTTGTCGCGGTCGACGCCGGCCCGTAGCAGGGCGTCGATCTGATGATCGGGGTTCTGGTCGACGGTCGAGACCCGCGCGTAGCCAATGAGCATGTGTCGGAATCTATCGGGCGGACCGTTCACCGACGTTGATTTTCGGCACGAGTTGCCGACACTGCCCACCTGCGGGTTCGTGATCACGGTTTCGAGTGTCGACAGACGGTCGTTTCTCGACACCCGAGCGAGGTCCGGCGAGCGCCACCCATGCGCGGCTGGCTTCCCTCGGTGCCGGGCGGCTGGCGCCCGCAATGCACCCCTTGCCGAATGGTCGATGCAGGGGGCTATAGTGCTAGGCAACTAGATAAATGGAGGAACCGGTGATTGAGTTCCACCTGAACAGCCGGTCGGGCCTGTCCCCGTACCAGCAGCTGGTCCAGCAGGTTCGGCATGCACTGCGCCTGGGTCTGCTGAACGAAGGGGACCGGCTGCCGACGGTCAAGGACGTGGCGAAGCAGATGGCGGTCAACCCGAACACGGTGCTCAAGGCGTACCGGGAGCTGGAGCACGACGGCTTGGTGGCCGCCCGCCCCGGCGTGGGCACGTTCGTGACCCGCACGCTGGCCGACGCCTCGCTCGCCGCACATGGGCCTCTCCAGAAGGACCTACAGCGCTGGCTGACCAAGGCCCGGCTGGCCGGGCTCGACGACGAGAGCATCGAGGCGCTGTTCATGAACACGTTTCGCAACGCCGCCGGAGAGGACGTAGCGTGAGCGCCGTCTTGCGAGCCCAGGGCCTGGGCAAGAGGTACAAACAGCGCTGGGCGCTGCAGAACTGCGACCTGGACATCCCGGCCGGCCGGGTGGTCGGCCTGGTCGGCCCCAACGGCGCCGGCAAGTCGACCTTACTGAACCTGGCCTCCGGCATGCTCACCCCGACGGCCGGCACCATCGAGGTGTGCGGCGGCCGTCCCGCCGAAGGTGTAGAACAGCTGGCCAAGGTCGGCTTCGTCGCCCAGGACACCCCGGTCTACGCCGCGCTGAGCGTCGCCGACCACCTCGACCTCGGCAAGCGCCTCAACCCAGGCTGGGACGACGCCGTGGCGCGCGACCGGATCCGTCGCCTCGGCCTGGACCCGAAGCAGCGGGCCGGCAAGCTGTCCGGCGGCCAGCGCGCACAGCTCGCTCTCACCCTGGGCATCGCCAAGCGCCCGGAACTGCTCATCCTGGACGAGCCGGTCGCCGCCCTCGACCCGCTCGCCCGACGGGAGTTCATGCAGGACCTGATGGAGGCCGTCGCCGAGCACGAGCTGAGCGTCGTGCTCTCCTCCCACCTGGTCTCCGACGTGGAACGGACCTGCGACTACGTCATCGTCCTGGTCGACTCCCGGGTACAGGTGGCCGGCGACATCGACGACCTGGTCGCCTGCCACCACCGGCTCACCGGACCGCGCCGGGACCCGAACACGCTCCCGGCCGGCCAGCACGTCATCACCGCCAGCCACACCGACCGGCAGACCACCCTCCTGGTGCGCACCGACACCGCGGTCCACGATCCGACCTGGACCGTCAGCCCGCTCGGTCTGGAAGACATCGTCCTGGCCTACATGACCCGGCCCGCCGACGCGGTACGCGACACCCGGCCCGCACTGGAGGTACTCCGATGATCTGGCTGACCTGGCGCCAGTTCCGCACCCAGGCCGCCGTGCTGTTCGCCGCGGTGGCCGTCCTCGCCGCCACCCTCGCGGTCTCCGGCCCGCAGCTGGCCGACCTCTACCGGACGGCCGGCAGCAGCCTGGTGGACCAGGTCTCCCGTGCGGACCAGACCCTCTACTACACCGGACTGCTGGTCGTGCTCGCCGTGCCGGCGGTCATCGGGATGTTCTGGGGCGCGCCGCTGATCGCCCGGGAACTGGAGACCGGCACCCACTACCTCGCGTGGAACCAGGGCGTCACCCGCACCCGCTGGCTGGCGACCAAGCTGGGCCTCGGCGCGGCGGCCTCCATGACCGCCGCCGGACTGACCAGCCTCGCGGTGAGCTGGTGGAGCAGCCCCATCGACCGGGCTGTCGACGGCGGCGGCGCGACGGACACGTACTTCCCGCGGATCGACCCCGTGGCCTTCGCCGCACGGGGTGTCGTTCCCGTCGCCCACGCCGCCTTCGCCTTCGTCCTGGGCGTCGTCCTCGGCCTCGTCATCCGCCGCACCCTGCCCGCGATGGCCACCACGCCCGTCCTCTACGCCGCCGTCCAGCTCGCCGTACCGCTGTGGGTCCGGTCCCATCTGGCCACTTCGGACCGGGTCACCGTGCCGATCGAGACCGGCGTTCCCATCGGCATCCAGGAGGACGCCAAGGAGATCGTCATGCACCCCGACGCGCCCGGCGCCTGGGTCACGTCCCAGGAGGCGCTGAACGCCGCCGGCCGACCGGTCCCCGTGCCGTCGTCCTTCGCCGACTGCCTGCACACCGAGTCGGGCCCGCCCGCCATGGAGCAGGTCGACGGCTGCATCGCCGACCTCGGCGCCCAGGGCTACCAGCAGCGGGTGACGTACCAGCCCGCCGGGAACTTCTGGGCCCTTTAGTGGGCCGAGACCGGGCTCTACCTCGGCCTCGCCCTGGCCCTGGCCGGGTTCTGCGCCTGGTGGATCCGCCGCCGGGTGACCTGACGGACGCCGGTCCCACTGCGGGAGCGCCCGTGGGGGGCAGCCGGGATGCGGCTGTCCCCCACGGCGTCGGCAGGCTCCTCTCACCTGCGACATCAGGCTCGCCGAGATCGGCTGTCCCGTTGGCCTTCAAGGCCGGTACAACAGGCACCAATCCGTCGGCACGGGGTTCACCTCGGCTCCGCCAGGGCCCGGCCGGAGGCGTCCGCCGGGGTGCGGGGACGGGCCACTGAGAGAAGTGGCGCGAGGTCGAGCCGCTTGTCCATCTCCAGGCGGAAGGTGCCGTACGGGTTGATGTTGGACCAGAACAGCGCGGTGAGCCCGCGTCGGTCCTCGTCCGAGAGTTTCTTCGCCCAGGCCGGTTCGGCGAGGACCTGCTGCAGCAGCAGCGTGTTGACGTGCACGAGCGCGGACTGGAGCAGGTGCAGGGCGAGCATCGAGGTCTCGGCGTGTTCCTTGTCCGGGCCGGTGAGCGCGCCGTCCTTGCCGTAGTGGAGCACGGTGTTCGCCAGCGGATGCCCATGTTGGTGCCCAGTGCGAACAGCGCGAGCAGCAGACGGCGCTGGAGGGTGGCCCGGTCGATGCGCTCGTACGCGGCGACGGAGGTGAACTCGTCGGTGAAGCCGGAAAGGAAGTCGGCGTTCTTCAGCACGTCCAGGAGGTCAAGGACTCCCCATCGGCGTACGACCTCGTCCTTGAGCGCCTGGAGGCCGGTCGGCTCGTCCAGCTTCTCCAGCTTCGGCACGGTGATCCACGGGTCGCCGTGCCGCGTGGTCACCTTCACCCCGCCCGCCGAACCGTCCGCGAGCGCCGCCGACAACCTGTCCAGGCCCTCGGTCATCCGCTGCTTCAGGCTGGTGATGAACGCCTGCGGGTCCTGGGGCTGGCGGATAGCCGCGTAGTGCACAGTGCGGGCGGCCTCGAAGTCGCCCGGCAGGTCGTCCTCCGGGTTTCGCCAGCGCAAGGCCCCCTCGACATAGATCTCCCGGCGCCGGATCGCGTCCCGCAGCGCCACCAGGACGCACAGCTCGTACGGGATGCGCTCGACCTTGCCCTTGTCGTCCACGACGGCCTCGCGCCAGTCCTTGCGTACGACGCCGTCCATCGGCACCGCGTCGCCGGCGTCGTAGAAGCGGGTCTTGCCGTCGACCTCCGCATACGTCTCCAGCAGCGCCATCGCATCCATCACCGGCCGGTAGGCGGTGTTGTTGCACCTGAAGCCCAGCGTCCTCAGCAGCGGCGGCAGCATCTGCCGGTAGTACGAGCTGTAGGAGGACCGCAGGGTGGTGCGGACCTTGGCCTTGAAGACCTTCTCGTTCGCCTTCGCCTCCGCGACCAGGTCGCGCAGCGTCTTCTCCCCGACCACCGGGTACAGGGCCTCGCGTACCACGTCGTCGGGCTTGCCGATCGCCGCGTCAGCGAGCTTGAAGAGGATGCCTTCCTTGCCCCGGACCTTCTTCAACTCCGCGGTGAGCTGCCTCTCCACCCGCCGCTCGGCACGCGCATTGATCTTGTGGACCAGCGCAGCAGCTTCACCAGAGCATCGGTGATCTCCGCCTGACGAGAAGAGCACAGGGCCGCGAGGAGTGTGATCCGGGCGTCCTCGGCGGTGTCCCGGAAGTCCGAGGGGTACATCTTGATCGCCCTCGACCGCCACGCGGCCAGCAGCTTCTCCGAGCAGTCCGCGAACAGCCCCTCGGGAAGCCCGAGTCTGCGTACGTCGTTCAGCTTGGTGATCTCCGTCAGCAGCGAGTCCAGGCCGACCGCGCCGGGATCACGCTTGAGCAAGGCCAGCAGGCCGGCCCCGTCCTCTTGCCCTCCGCGACCAGCGCAAGCAGCCGGGCCACCCCGACGTCGCCCAAGCGCTCGATGGTCCGGGCACAGAACACCTTCTCCCACCGGTTGCGGGCGGCGACCAGCACCTTCTCGATCCGGGTCCGGCCCGGCGGCTCGATCTTCCTCGCCCGGCACTCGACCAGCAGGGCCTCCCGCTGCCGGTCCTCCACCAGCTCTACCGGGCACACCTCCACCGCCAGCCACGAGGTCAGACGCTCCTCGTCGTCCAGCGTCGCAGGCCGGAAGTGCAGGGCTTCCCGGATCTGCTTACGGTGTCGCTTCGCCCCCGCCAGGTCGTACTTCGCAAGCTCGGTCGCAGGGACCTTCACCAGGCCAGCAACGTACTCGACGGCGGGCTGCGGGAACTCCTCGATGAACTCCGGGAATCTGCCCTCCATCTCGAAGAACTTGAGCATCAGGCAAAAGCCGAGCCGGGTCGGACCGGTCTTGTTCGCCACCAGGTCCCAGTCGCCGTCCACCAGCGTCCAGCACGCCACCACGTCTTCCGGCGACCACTCCTGCCGCACACCCGCCCCATTTCGTCGCCCCACCCTGGGATTCGCTCGTTCAGCCCAACGAGGCGCACGACGACGAGAAACGAAAGATCTGACCCACTGATAGCTACCGACGGGTTACTTGCTCCCTGATGTCCGAGTTAGGACTACGGGGCCACCACCTTCGGCGCGACGTCCGCGAACAGATCCGCCGGCAGCCCGACCGCCCGGACCGCGAGCAGCTTGTCGATCTCGGTGAGCATCGTCTCCAGGCTGACGTTGCCGGGCGCTTCCTTGATCTTCCCCAGGACCGGCGGTCCGTCCTCGCCCTCACCAGAACCGGCGTCACCGGGTCCGGCGTCGTCCTCCTGGTCGGCGCCGGCGACTAGGGCGACGATCCGCTCGATACTCTCTGCCGTGATCCGTGCCGAGATTCGCGCCGTCAGCGTCTCCTCGGCGACCCGCAGCGCCGCCGCCACGATCCGGTCGCACCGCCCCGGGGTGGGCGGCTCGATGCACTCCGTACGACAACGGGCCAGCAGCTCCACCCGCACCTGCTCCGGCCGCCGCTCCTTGCACGCAACGTGCTCGGCCAGCCAGGCTGCCAGCTTGTCCGCATCTGCGACGCTGCACTCACGGAAGCCCAGGTGCCCGCGGATCTGCGCACGGTGGTACTCGACCGTCCGACCGCTCCACTCATACGCGTCCAGCTCGGACGCAGGCACCTGCACCTGCCGCGCGACGAACTCCACCGCCTCGCCCGGCAGCTCGAACCGGCCCCGGGGAAACCGGCCGTGCCCGATGTTCCTCAGCCGCCGAGGAGTTGCGGTACAAGATGTAGGGCAACTCCTCACCCTCGCGCTCTAGAAGGAGTCGCACACGTGGCGGAACCGGTGTCTCAGGTGTCGACGCAGGCCATAAGGCAACTCGCCCAGCTGGCACAGATGGCGTCGAACCCGCTGACCGTCGTCAAGCACGGACGGCGCGAGGACCGCCAGGCCCGCCGGCGCCACGAGCTCGTGGACGTGGTCGGCGAGGACGGCGAGCCGGACTGGTTCGAGCGCGCCTGACGGCAAGAGGGAGGGAGCGGCTTCGAACCGCTCCCCGCCCTCACACCCGGCACGCGATGGCTGGCCAACCGCGGGCGAGGCAGAGTGGAAGGCATGAGTCCCTGGCAGAGCCTTGTCGGACTGCGGCAGCCGTGGAAAAGGAGTCATGCGCTGGTGCTGCTTCCGATCGCGCTCATTGTGCTGATCACGGCCGTGGACCTCAGTATTCCCGAGTACATCTACCTAGAGCCTGCGCTGGTCATCGCGCCTGCGCTGACCCCATCGTTCGCCGGGCCTCGGACTACCGGCCTCATCGGAGCACTGGCGGTTGCGGCTAATGTGATCATCTCCTATCTTTTTGGCGATTTGGGCAGCCTGAACCGCGTTGTGCAGATCGTCACGCTCACTGTACTCTCAGTGACGGTCGTCATCTACAGTGCGCTGCGCGACCGTGGCCGAGCACAACTGGCCCAGGTCCGGTCGGTGGCCGAGGCGGCACAGCACGTCCTGCTGTGGCCGCTACCCGAACAGATCGGCCCCCTGAAAGTCGCCAGCCTGTACCTGGCCGCCGAAGACGAAGCGCAGATCGGTGGAGACCTGTACGCGGTCGCCCACACTGACGACGCGGTGCGCATCCTGATCGGCGACGTGCGCGGCAAAGGACTTTCCGCCATCGGCGAGGCCGCAGTGCTGCTCGGAGCCTTCCGCGAGGGCGCCCACCGACACGCCTCCCTGCCGGAACTCGCC
The DNA here is from genome assembly GCF_042896465.1 of Streptomyces sp. NPDC001292. NCBI lineage: Bacteria > Bacillati > Actinomycetota > Actinomycetes > Kitasatosporales > Streptomycetaceae > Streptomyces > Streptomyces sp. NPDC001292. Next base: position 20,906 of record NZ_JBIAXG010000046.1, on the reverse strand, counting down.
GCCACCGTGGAGCAGAGCGTGACCCGCTACCTGGCCGATTCCGAACCGCTAGAGGAGGCCGGCGAACGCTTCGCCACCGCCCTGCTCGTGGAGATCCCCGACGCGGACCTGGTCACCCGGATGACCACCTGCGGGCACCCACCGCCGCTGCTGATCAGTACCGGCCACTCGGTCACCGTTCCCAGCCTGCACCCCGCACCCCCGATGGGGGTTGGTCGGACCGGCCCGGGAGACCACAGCCTGGACGTGTTCTCCTTCGAGCCCGGCGACACCCTCCTGCTCTACACCGACGGCGTCATCGAGGCCCGCGACACACACGGCCGCTTCTACCCCCTCGCGGAACGCGTCGCGCAATGGCCCCAGGCCGGACCGGAGTCGCTTCTGCACCACATCCGGCGCGACCTCCTCGCCCACTCCGGCGGACGCCTCGACGACGACGCCGCACTGGTCGCCCTCCACCGCACCCCGCCCACCCACCGCGGACAGATCATCCACCGCGGATAGCACTGGTCCCGGACGGCACCGAGGGTGACGACGTAGACCTCCCCTGGAGAGAACTGCAACGGCCTTGGGGAACATCGGTACAGCCGTTGGCGCTGAGAACGATCATGGTCGGTTAGCACAGCGATCGTCCCCAGAACGGGGGTTCGCTGAAAGATCGTCGATCAGGGGCGGGGCCTGGCTACGGTCCGCCTCATGCCGGTGGAGTTCTTAACTGATGATCAGGCCGAGGCGTACGGGAAGTTCGCTGAGGAGCCGACGAGACCCGAGCTGGAGCGGTTCTTCTTCCTGGATGATGTCGACCGCGATCTGATTGCGCTGCGGCGTACAAAGCATCATCAGCTGGGCTTCGCCCTCCAGATGTGCACAGTCCGCTACGTGGGGCTGTTCCTGGAGGACCCGCTCGCGGTGCCGTGGCCGGTGGTCGAGCACCTGGCCGTGCAGCTCGGTATCGAGGATCCGTCGTGTGTGAAGCGGTACACCGAGCGGCTGAAGACGGCATACGAGCACTCGTGGGAGATCCGGGACGCCTACGGATACCACCCGTACGAAGATGCGGAGTCAGGGCGGAAGTTCCGGACGTTCCTGCACGGCCGGGCGTGGACGCATGCGGAGGGGCCGGTCGCGCTGTTCAACCAGGCGGTGGGCTGGCTACGGCGGAACCGGGTGCTGCTGCCGGGTGTCTCGGTGCTGGCCCGGCAGGTGTCGGAGGTTCGCACGATCGCGGAGAAGCGGCTGCACGCCACCGTGGCCAGGGCGGCTCACCGCGCGGACCCGGCGCTGCCAACGGACCTGGTGGCCACGCTGGTGACGCCGGAGGGCGGCCGGTACTCGGAGCTGGAGCGGCTGCGCCGGCCGCCGACACGGACGACGGGCACGGCGTTCGCACGGTCGCTGGAGAGGGTCGACGAGATCGGCGCGTTCCAGCTCGGGCGGTTGAAGCTGTCGCAGATCCCGCCGAACCGGCTCGCGGCGCTGGCCCGCTACGGGCTGGGGTCCAAGGCTGCGAGCCTGGAGCGGGCCGCAGAGCCCAAGCGCACGGCGATGCTCACCGCGGTGATGCGCCATCTTGAGGCCAAGGCGATCGATGAGGCGCTGGACCTGTTCTCGGTGCTGATGGCGACGAGGCTGATCAGCACGGCGAAGCGGGCGACGGACAAGGAGCGGCTTTCGACGCTGCCGCAGTTGGAGAAGGCGTCGCGGACCCTGGCGCGGGCGGCGAAGGTGCTGTTCGAGGAGCTGGAGCTGGTCGAGGCACACGGCACGGATCTGGACGCGGCGGCACTGTGGCGGGCAGTGGAGGAGGTCGCGCCCCGGGCCGCGGTGATGAGTGCGGCCGTGCTGGTGGTCTCGCTGGTGCCGGAGGACGAGGACTCGGCGGCCGTCGCGATGCGGGCGGCGCTGGCCACCCGGTACAACACGGTGCGGCCGTTCCTGTCGCTGCTGGGCGAGTCGAAGGCGCTGGATGCGGCGACCGGCGGGAAGCGGGTGCTGGCCGGGGTGAAGCGGCTGCCCGCTCTGGCGCGGCGGCGGGTGAAGGACAAGCCGCTGCTGCCGCGCGAGGTCGACGACAAGCTGGTGCCGGCCGCGTGGCGCAAGGCGGTGTACGCCAACGCCGAGCTGCCGCCGGGGGCCGTCGACCGGGACGCGTACGTGGTGTGCGTGCTGGAGCAGCTGCACCGCGCGCTTCAGCGCCGGGACGTGTTCGCCTCTCCCTCGCACCGCTGGTCCGACCCGCGCGCCCGGCTACTGGACGGCACGGAGTGGGAGGCCGTGCGGGACGACGTCCTGGCGGGCCTGAGCCTGGACATGCCGGTCGAGGAGCACGCCGCCCCGTCGCCGAAGTACTTCGGGTTCAAGCGCGGCATCACCTGGCTCAACGCCGTCAACGACCAGGTCGCGGGCATCGGGCAGATGGTGGTGCCGGGCACGCCGCGCGACTCCCTGCACATCCTGGACGCCCTGCTGAATCTCGATGGCGGGGTGAAGCCGGAGATGGTCGCCACCGACAACGCCTCGTACAGCGACATCGTGTTCGGGATCTTCCGCATCCTGGGCTACAACTTCAGTCCCCGGTTCAAGGATCTGGACGACCAGCGGTTCTGGCGCGCGTCCTTTCCCGGTGTAGAGACCGGCACGTACGGGCCGCTGGAGCCGCTGGCCCGCAACCGGGTCAACCTGGACAAGGTGATCACTCACTGGCCGGACATGCTCCGGGTCGCCGGTTCCCTGGTCACCAACCAGGTACGCGCCTACGACCTGCTGCGGATGTTCGGACGCGAAGGCCACCCGACCCCGTTGGGGCAGGCATTCGCCGAATACGGCCGGATCGCCAAGACCGAGCACCTGCTCCGCGTCGTCGACCCGGTCGACGACACCTACCGCCGCCAGATGAACCGCCAGCTCACCGTGCAGGAGTCCCGGCACAAGCTGGCCCGCGACGTGTGCCACGGCAAGCGCGGCACCATCCATCAGGCGTATCGGGACGGGATGGAGGACCAGCTCGGCTCCCTGGGGCTGGTCCTCAACGCCGTGGTGCTGTGGACCACCCGGTACATCGACGCCGCCGTCGCCCGGCTCCGTGCCGAGGGACACGAGATCCGGGACGAGGACATCGCCCGCCTGTCCCCTCTCAAGCACCGCAACCTCAATGTCCTGGGCCGTTACAGCTTCACCGCCTCCACCCCGGCTGGCGGCGCCCTACGCCCTCTTCGCGACCCGGACACAGTCGAACTCGACGAGGACGACGAGGGGTAGGGGAGCGGACTCCGGCCAGATACGTGCGCTGGCGAAGACGCACCACTCCGGCGCGTAGACGCCCTTGAATCGTTTGGCCCGACGACTTCCACCGCTTGACCTTGACGCAACGGCAGGGTTTCTACTGGCGGCATGCGAATCGGAGAGATCGCCGCGCTCGTGGGGCTCACCACCCGGGCGATCCGGCACTACCACCATGTCGGCCTGCTTCCGGAACCGGAGCGGCGCCCCAACGGCTACCGGGCCTACAGCGTCCGCGACGCCGTCCTGCTCGCCCGGGTGCGCCGGCTCACCGAACTCGGCCTCAGCCTCGATGAAGTGCGCGACGCCCTCGCCGACGATGCCGGACGCGAACTGACCGAGATATTGGAAGAACTCGACGCCGACCTGGCCCGCCAGGAAGCCGACATCAGGGAGCGCCGCTGCCGGCTCGGCGCCCTGCTTGCAGAGCCGCCCGGCGCGACCGGGCCCGTCTCACCCGCCCTCGCCGCACTGCTGGCACAGGCCCCCCGAACAGACTCGCCGAGCGCGGCCAAGGACCGCGAGTACCTCACGCTGCTGGACGCCACCAGCACCGGTAACCAAGAGATGCTCGCGCTGCTCGGGACGCTGGTCGGCGATCCCGCGGTTGTCGAACTGTATGAGCGCCTCGACGCGCTCGCCGAAGCCCCCACCGACGATCCGCGCATCGCACCCCTGGCAGCTGACCTGATGGCAGCCGTCCCCGAGGACCTGTTCGCCGCAATCCCCGAGGACGGGGTCGTCGTGACCGGGTTCAGGGAGGCGCTGCTCGCCGAGTACACCCCAGCGCAGGCGGAAGTCGTGGGCCAGCTCATGGACGCGTTCATGGAAAGGGGCCGGGGATGAGCGACCGGCCAAGAGGCGTACGGGCGGCGCGGGTCGCGGTGGCCGCCGTGCTGCCGGGGGAACTGGCCCTGGCGGCCTGTCTGGTGGCCGGGGTCCGGCCGCCCGGGTGGGCGCTGGCGGGCGCCGAGGCGCTGGTGCTCGCGGTGCTGCTGCTGGAGGCCTGGGTGCTGCGCTCGTTGTACGTCGCCGCGCGCGCCCGCGGCGTAGACCGCCGGGCGGCGCGGCGGGACGCCGTACAGGAGGCGGTGCCGGTGACAGTCCGCCGCCTGATCCTCCACGAGCTGCGCGCCCTCGCCTCCCTGGGGCGGTGGGTCCGGCGCAGCACGCACGGGGTGCGCCCCGGAGACCTCGCTGCCGCGTACACCGGTCCCCAAACCGCGATGATGTACGGGCTGCTCTTCGTGATGGTGATCGAGACGGTGGGCCTGGCCTTCCTCATCCCTTGGCCGGTGGTCCACCGGGTGATCCTGGTACTCGACCTGTACGGCGTCGTCCTCGTACTGGCACTGCACGCCGCATGCGTCACCCGACCGCACGTCGTGCGCCCCGACGGTTCTCTGCGGATCCGCTACGGAGCCCTCTTCGATCTCGCCGTACCGCCGGACGCGGTCGCCTCGGTCCGGGTCGACCGGCGCTATCCCGAGGGCCGCCTGATCACCCTCTCCGAGGACGGGGTCCTCGACCTGATCGTGGGCAGCCAGACCTCGGTGACCCTGAAGCTGAACCGGCCACTCCCCTTCACCCGCCCGCTCGGCGCAACGGAAGAGGCCCACACCATCCGCTTCCACGCAGACGACCCACGCGCACTGGTCAGCGCACTCCGTCAGCCCGCCTGAGCACACAGGTTGGTCCTCGCCGCGACGTGGCGCCCGGCAAGGCGCTCCGATCGGGCACCCGCCCGGTTGCATGTTCGACTTCTCGGCATTCTCACAAATGAACATCTGTGAGAGTTCTGCGAGAGCCCTGGCAGTGATCACGTCTCCGCAGGTCGCTGTTCGCAAAAGTCCTCTCGAAACCGGCGTGTTGTGCGAGGCACTTCTGAGAGGCTGCCGCCATGGATCTCACGCCCGATCAGGCCGCATTGGCGGTAGAGCGTCACGACTGCCCGAACTGTGACGCGCCCGCTGGCAGCGCCTGCCGTACCCGGGGCGGGAAGACCGCTGCGAAGTACCACACCCCCCGGCCGCGTGTGGAAGCCGGGGCCCGCGCTCGCCGTCGTGCCCGCGCCCCGCACCGAGAGGCCGGTGAGGATCGGGTACGCCCGTACCTCGACCGCCCGCCAGGAGCTGGCGAGCCAGCTGGAAGCCCTCCACCGCGCGGAGTGCCACAAGGTCTTCCAGGAGCAGATCAGTACCCGCGTCAAGGTGCGGCCCGAGCTGGAGAAGGCGCTCGCGCTGGCCCGCCAGTTCAAGGAAGCCGCACCCGAGACGCCGGTCATCCTCACCGTCCACGAGCTCAAGCGGCTCGCGCGCAACGCCGCCGAGCTGATGACACTGTCCGCCGAACTCCAGGCCGGCGGCATCCAGCTCGAACTCCTCACCGGCCCGCTCACCGGCATCTACGACCCCAACGGCATGGGCGCCATGTTCTTCGCCGTGCTCGCCGTTGCCGGGCAGATCGAGCGCAACTACATCCGGGAGAAGACACTCGAAGGCCAGGTCACCGCAGCAGCCAAGGGCAACCACGGCGGACGGCCGAAGGTCATCGACGACGACATGCTCACCTTCGCCGTCGCGCCCAAGGACAAGGGCGTCCCCGTTCCCGAGATCGCGAAGAAGCTGATCATCAAGACCGGGAAGAACGCAGGCAAAAGCCCCTCGGTCGCCTCGCTCTACCGGGCGCTGGCCGAAGTCGAGGAGGCTGCGGCGGATGGCGGCCCGCCGCTGCGGCCCAAGCACGTCCGCATCCGCCGGTCAGAAGGCCCGCTCACCCCCGAGGAGACCGACCTCCGCGACCGTCTCCAGGCCCAGCCCCACCCGAACACGGAGATCCGCAGCTAGACCCCATGATCAATCTCAGCGCCAACGGCTGTACCGATGTTCCCCAAGGCCGCTTCAGTGCCTCGCGGGCCGCTCTGGAGGCCTCCTTGGGCACGGTGAACCCGCGGCCGCGCGCCTCGACGGTGACTCCGGTGATCCTGCGCTCGATGGTGTTCGGTGCGGCTTGTTGCACCTGGTCCAGCCAGGTCACGAAGCCCACGAAGGTCCCCACCGTGAGTGCGCTGAGCGGCAGCCGGGTGCCGGTGCGCTCGGCGAGCCAGCCGTGGAACTCCTCCCACAGCGCCCAGTCGCGGGCGTAGCCGTCCTGGGTCTTCTTCGGCCGGATCCGGCCCAGGTGCTCCCGGGCGCCGTGTTCCAGGGCGGTGAGGACGGCGGCCGCCGCCGGGTCGTACACCGCGATCGCGCCGTCGGCCGCACCGTTGCCGGTGCCGGCCCGCTCGGCGTCGGCGGCGTCCTGGACTCGCTCCACATCGGCGGTCACTGCCGTACCGTCTCCTCTCCCGTTCTCCTGCAGTCGGTGACGGCGGTCATCGGTCGCCGGTGATGGTGCGCTTCGGTGCGGCGGTGACCAGCTGGACCCAGCGCAACGCCAGATCCACCGCCGCCTCGTCACGGGTTCTGCGGCGCGGGCCAACATGGCCGCCGAGGCGGCCGGTCCAGCCGTTGCGCCCGGAGCGGGAGGCGCCGCCGTAGGTCGGCTCCACGTGGCCGATCACGGTGTCGCCGCTGCGCAGGATCCAGCCGTGGTTGTCCCGGTGTTCCGGATGGCGCACCAGTTCCGCGGCGTCGACGACGGCGCGGGCCTTCTTCTTCGCGAGCCGCTGCGGCCGTGGCTCGATTCCCCGGGGCGTGGCCGTTGCCGCTGAATCGTCACGTGACGCTCTGGCGGCACGCGTCGCGGGCCGGGCGCTGCGCCCCGAATCGTCACGTGACGCTCCCGGGCCGGTGACGGCGGCCGCATCCGCTGGTGCCGTCGGGGCGGCGGTCTGGTCCCGGCGGACGGCCGTTTCGCCGGCGGTTGCGGTCGGGGCGGCCTGGTGGGCGCGGGCCGTGAGGACGGCCGGGAGCCGCGCCAGCACGCCGAGGTCGAAGTCGTCGACGGGTTGCCCGGCGGTCAGGGCAGCGGCCAGCCGCCGCGCCGCGAGCGCGAGTTGGTCGGCGAGCTCCGAGGCGGGCACGCCGTCGTACCGGGTGAGCAGGCCCGGTGCGTCGCCGATGGCGAGGAGGTGAGCGTCGCGCTGCCGCTGGCGGGCGCGATACGCCTTGGCCTGGCAGGCGCGTGAGCAGTAGCGGCGGGCGCGCGGGCCGCGCTGTGCGGGCAGGTCTGCGCCGCACACCAAGCACACCGCCATGGAGACCCCTCCCCCTTCAATCGTCACGTGATGCTTGCGCGCACGGTACCACCCCGGGACCCGAACATCACGTGACGATTGAGCCCGGGTGCGGCGCGGCGTGCCGGTCACCGGCCATGCCCGGCCCGGCGGCGGTTCGTCACGGTCCGGTGCTCGTACAGCTACGGCAGACGGACATGTGGCGGAGAGTGACGGGCCATCCGGGCCGACGCCGGAAGTAGAGATGCGGGGAGACGTCGGGCCGCGGGCGCCCTTCGGGCGGGGGTGGAGCTGGCGGCCGGCCCCGGCGGTAGCCCGTGGGAGACGGCTGTCCCCCGGTCGCGCCCCGCGCGGAGTCGGGCAGATCGGGCACACGTCCCACGGGCCACCGGCGATCAGGCCGCTGACCTGCGGAAACCGCTGTGTGCCCCTGTGAGGCCCTGACATCTACCCGAGCGCCAAATCACATACGGACGATGGAGAACTCCCCGGAGGCGGCATCCTGGGGGCCCGTTTTTGATCTTGGCGGCTCCATGCTCCGCGCGCTTCCGCCGGCGGATGCCGGGAGACCTCCGGAGAGGCCTCCATGACCTCCGTGTTCTACGGCCAGCTCCGGGTGGAGATCGACTCCGGGAAGGTCCGGTACGTCCCTATACCGCGAGCGACCCGGAGGGGAAATCCGCAGGTGAACCCCAGGAAACCACCCGTGTGAGAATAGCTCAGCACCTGAGCCCCCCAGCCACAAGAATTGCTGGGGCATTGTCATCCGTTGTCATACACCGTCATACGCCGCCCCCTGAAGGCACTCAGAAAGGCCCCGCACTCGTGTATCTTCTATTTTTAACGCCATCCCCCTCCGGAGTGGCGGTGAGACGCACGTGCTCTCACCAAGGAGGGAGGTGGATCAGGTGGCCGGCGACGACGTCCTTCAGGGGGGCTCCAAGCCGGTGCGGACCAAGCTTTGGGACCGGGCTGCTTCGGCAGGTCGGCTCCTGGGGGGCCTGGCTCAGGCGGCGTACTACGCGCTCAAGACCTGGGTGGAACTCCTGTAGAAGCACTGATGGGGCCGCCCTCTGCAGGGGCGACCCCATCGGAAGTCCTCACCGACGGACCCCTCATGTCCTCGCTTCGCGGGCCAGGCGTGGGGGTCCACTCATGTCGTGGACCGTGTGCTGAGCACCAACCTTCGCTGTGCTCGCTGGTTTCAGACTAGCACCCGGAGCAAAAATTACGAAGAACCCAAATTTTGGGTTCTGCTTATTTTGAAGATCCTTCGTTCTGCTCAGATGCAATTTTCGGGGTCCAGCACAGATTACTAAACTGCGCCCAGCGCTATTTTTCTTCGTCAGCCAAAATCGCGATCTGGTGAGAACGTAACTTTGGCCGTTGTCCCAACGACTTCGCAGCATCGTTCCCAACGTGCTCTCCGTATCCGAGGTACTGCCCGGCCGCCCGGGCCGTACCCGCCTACTCGACGGGATGCACCCTGGCACGGGTGCGTTCCAGAGGCCGGCGCTCGATCCGGACCTCTCCGTCAGCTACGAAGTCGGGGTGCACCTGAGGTACGCGGCGAGTGCACCTCGGAGATACAGCCCGGGTGGCCAGGCGGCTGGGTGCACCCCGTCGAGTACGCGGCGGGTACGGCCCGGGCGGCCGGGCAGTACCTCGGGTACGGACAACGCACCAAGAACACCGTGTTGAACGTGTGGGGCGGCATGTTGGGCTGTTGTGGATTGCGTTGGGAACGACTGGGAACCCCGTCGCGCCTTCTGTAATCCCGTCACTCGAATGGAGTAGCCCCTTCTGTCGTCAGAAACCGCCTGGTACTGGACAGTTCGCTGCCGCGCGGCCTCGCTAACCTCGATTCGTCAGCGGGGTTCGGCCGCTGATCGGTCCGGCGGTTCGCCCGTAATGTCCTCTGCCGGTTGAGGGCGGGCCGTCGCCTTCCCACCCCTCCCGGTTTCCGGAGCCGGCGGTTCCTCATGCCCGGTTTGTCGCCTCGGATATGACACCTTATCCGAGGCGAGACACGTCGCCTCGGCTCGCATATAACATCTTTGCCGTGTTCTACGAACATTCTCTATTGACGGCTTCCAGCAACCCCGGGCAGACTCCTGTGTCATATAGAACACGTTGAGAATGCGGCAAGGATCGCCCGGAGGGCTCGTGAAGATCACCATCGAGGGAGCGTCACCCGAGTTCGAGCGCAAGCTGCTCGACCTGCTCGCCGAGCACCGCGAGGAGCTGGCGGTCGCCGTCGACACGGAGTGGGACGCCGATCGCGCCGAACGGTACCTGCGCACCCTGCCCGGACCGGCCCTGCACTTCCTGGAGGATGTCGTCGCCGCGCAAGGGCATGCCGACGCCGAGGATCTGCGCGACCGGTTCGGATCGCTGCGCGGCCCGACCATCGCGCTGTCGCGGGCCATGCCCCGCGGGGTGAAGGCCGGCTGGTGGCCGGAGGGGACCCCCGCCCCCATCCAGCCGGTCTACGACCCCCAAAACCCCTCATGGCAACGGGCCATCGCATACGTCATGGAAAGGAAGGTGCTCGACGTCTTCAACGATGCGCTCTGGGCAGTCACCGGCCACGGGCCGGGCTACCCTCGCGACCCCGAGGACTTGAAGCAGCTGGAGGAAGCGCGGGACCAGGATGCGACAGAGCGCGCAGCCCTGGAGGAAGCGCGTACGAAGGAGTTCGAGGCCCTGGAGGAAGCGCTCCAGGATGCGGAAGAGCACGAGGCCGCACCCGGCTGGGCCGACGGTGACGCCCCGTCCGCGCTGGCCCCGGCCGCCGTCGGGACGGGCTGGGCGGCCGAGGACGACGCGCCGCGTGCGCTGGACATCCTCGACGAAGGAGAGGACCGGTGACGGCCGGGGGTTGCGCGGCTAACCCCCCGCTCTCGCAGAGTCGGCGCGGCCCGTCGGAGAAGCGGGCCGTACCGACTCCTTGGAGGTCATCCGTGTTCCCCGCCCGCAGCGCCGTCCGCTCTGTTCGCACCTCGGAGTGAGGCATCCCATGTCGCTGCTCACCGACGCACTGCCCGGCCTGCTCAGCGCCACCGGCGCCGCCGGCGTGGTCGCACTCGCTTCCGCCGCGCGGCGCCGCCTGCTCTCCCGCCGCCCGCGAACCACCCAACGGCCAGGAACGGCCGCCGCGTTGGAAGGACCCCGCGCGCTCCGTCGCTACACCCTGCTGCGCACCGCCGGCCCGGACCAGTACGAGACGACCCGGCCCACCGGCACCGTCATCACCCACCAGGTGGACGGCCGCCCGCAGCGCTTCGAGCTGACCGACGTCCCGCTCGGCGACGGCACCTTCGCCGCCGAACCGCTCGACTATCTGTAGGAGAAGCCCTCGTGTCCGGCTCCCTGCCCGCCGTCCGCTTCGCCCGCATCACCGACCCGACCCGGCGGCACGCCTTCTTCGTTGCCACCGCCGAGGAGGACCTCGACCGCCTGGCGGCCGCGTACGAGCGCGAGGACGACCTGACCGTGACGCCGGTCGAGTTCACCGACCCCTGGATCGTCAGCGAGACGCGAGGGCGGGTGGCCGACACCCGGCAGGAGAACGGCCGCCCCCGATGGTGATGGTCGGCTCGGTCGAGAACGGCCGGTGGGTCAACTGGAACCTCGAGGCGGCCCGGCCCCTGCCCGCCCGTCCCCTCCCTCTGACCCCACGGAGTCATCTACTCAGGCATGATCACAACATTCCGACCGAGAGGAGCGCCCCCTGTGTCATCTGCACAGCCCGCAGACCGGTACGAGAACGTCCCCACCGCCGCGGTGTACGACACGTTCGCGGAGACGGCCACCCGGCTCACCGGCCGCTACACCCGCCTGTCCGACGCCGCGCCGTCCGCCGCGGAGCGCGAGCAGTGGTGGCAGAAGGTGCTGGAACTGCGCGCGACCAAGCAGGCGGTACCCGCCCACGACCGCGCCCAGCTGATCGCCCACATCGACGCGTGGGAAGCAGAACTCGCCCGCCTCCGGGACGACCGTGGCTGAGGCCCGGGACTACTTCCTCACCGAGGAGCAGCTGCGGGCCCGCTTCGAGGAACGCATCCGAGACTTCGTGTTCTCCGGCTACGCGCCCCAGGACCAGCCGGTACTGGTCCTGGTGGGCGCACAGCCCGCCGCCGGGAAGAGTCAGGCGATGGCGGCCGCCGCGCAGCGCCACGCCGACCGGCAGCTCGTGCCGCTGACCGGGGACGAGCTGCGCGCCTTCCATCCGCAGTACGAGGAACTGCTCGCCGAGCAGCCGCTGCTGTTCCCCAACGCCACCGGCCAGGCCTCCGGAGCGTGGGTGCGGATGAGCATCGAGCACGCCCGCGCCCACGGCTACAGCCTGATGCTGGAGGGCGTGTTCCGGAACCCGGCGATGACCGTGGCCACGGCGGAGGAGTTCGCCGCCGACAAACACACGGTGGAGGTGCTCGGGCTGGGCGTGCGGGCCGAGCGCAGCAGGCTGGACAGCCTGCACCGCTATCTGGAGTCCGGACGCTGGACGCCGCCCACCGCGCACGACGGCGCCTACGCGATGATGCCGCAGACCATCGCGGCCGCCGAGGCCAGCCCGGCCGTCCGGCGGCTCACCATCACCGACCGCACGGGCGCCGACCTGTACGTCAACGAGCGGAACACCGACGGCCGGTGGCGGCATGAGCCCGCCGGCACGGGCGCCCTGGAGGCGAGCCGGGCGCGGCCGCTGCCAGCCGAGGAGGCAGCCGGGTGGCTCGCCCGACACCGCGACATCCTGGTCGAGTTCGCGGCGCGCGGGGAGATCAGCGAGACGCCCCTCCCCGTCCTGCGCACCGTGACCCGGGATGCGGACGCGGTGGCCGCCATGGACCCCGACCCGCGCAGCGCCGCCCGGCGCGAATACGCCGCGCTGCGTCCCCTGGTACACGCCCTGGTGTCTCAGCCGGTGACCTCGCCCAAGGCTCTGCCGCTGCCGCTCCTCCCCGCCGAGATGCTGGCCTCCCGCGCCCACCGCGATGCCGCGCTGGCCACTGCGGAGCTGGACCGCCGCGCCAGCCTCGCCCCCGCCGAACGGCACGCTCAGGACGCGTTCCGCCGCCGCCTCCACGACCGGCTCCGGCCCTCGGTGCAGACACCGGGCCCCGAGGCACCGTCGCGCAGCCGCCCGTCGACCGCGGCGGCCCGCTCCCGGTCGACGACAACCCGGGCGGCCGGCGGACGGAACCGGCCCGCCGCCCCCGGCGGCGAACAGCCGCCCCACCTGCGCCGCTCCGGCCCCGGCCAGGGACGCGGCCGCGGTCCGCAGGCGTAGGAGTCCGAGGAGTATCCGAGCAGGGATCACCGCTACGGCGTTCAGTCTCCTGACGCTCATGGGCGGTACGGGGCGGGGTGGCAGGCTGTCGCGGGTGACGGAGTGGTTGAAGAAGTTCCGCCGCCCGGGGAGGAGAAGGTCTCCGTCCGGAAGGTCGCCGAGGCGGCGGGACTGTCGCCGACCCGGGTCCACCAGCTCACCCCCCGAACTGTTACCGCCGACCTGGAGGGAGAGCCCGACGCCGGCGGACCGTGGTAATGCGTAACATCCGTGGATCTTGGCCGGTTGTCGCCTTCACTGTTGAACTTGTGGCCCGGGATGCTGGCTGGCGAGAACCTGTAATGAACTCGCGAACCGGGGGAGTGATCTGATCATGGTCCGCCTACGTAGATTTGCTGCCGGGGCAGTCGCGTGCGCCACCTTGGCGCTCGGCATCGGGGGTACCGCGAACGCGGCCGACCCGGCCGCCAGCACACCAGCCGCCCGCCAGGCCGTCACCCTCACGGCACCTTCCGCACCTGTGGGCGTCCAGAACTTCGGCCCCACGGCAACGTCGCCCTACACCTCGCCGGCGTCCACCGCGGGTCACGTCAACCCCGGCCAGACCTACACGTGCGAGTACCAGTACTTGTGCGAGGTGGCCTGGGACCCCACCACCGGGAACTGGGAACTGTTCAAGCAGGCAACCTGCAACCTGTACCACGTGTACTACTGGAATGGCGACGGGTACTTCATCAACAACCAGACGCGCGGCACCGTCTCCACCTTCCTCGGCAGCGGCGACAAAACAGTTCTGTGGAGGAACACCGCACCGAGCCCCCAGACGTCCGCCTACTGGGACCCGGTGTACTCGTTCCGCAACTGCTGAACCCGTTCGGCGGTGCTCCCGCCTACGCAGATGGGCCCCTCCTGGTGATCACCAGGAGGGGCCCATCTGCGTTTCCCGGGGCCTGCTGCTGTACTCAGGGCCCGGCGACGACGTGCACGATGCGCACCAGGCCGGTAGCAGGCCGGCCCGGCAGATCACCGTCGGCGCAGGTGTCGGCGGCCGGGGCGATACGGCCCGGTTCTCGTATAGCTACGGCAGACGGACATCCACGGAACTCGGCAACACGTCAAGGCGGACTTACCGGGCGGCAAATGACAAGCACAGCTTGACGGACAGCGGCGGCAAGGCAGGCAGGACGTGACCAGCCGGCAGGTGGATCCTTCGATACCAGCACGAGCAGGACGCGGCCTTGACGATGACCCGTACGCCAGGGCTGTCTTGCCTGTGCCTTACCAAGCAAGCTCGGCGTGACGTCGCCTCCAGCGTCAGGCCGGACCTGCCTTGGGACGGGCGTCAGCTATAGCCTGACGACCATGACTGACACTGCTCCGCCCGTGCCCGCCACGCTCGGTCCCCGCGACGAGGCCCGCGTCTCCTACGGCCTGTGCGCGAAGAAGCTCGCCGACCTCGCCCACGGCCTGCTGGCCCACGACATCGACGCCCCGCCCGGCGACCGGGTACGCCGCGCCCTCGCCCTGCGCGAACAGGTGGAGAAGGTCATCAACCAGGCCGTCGTCGCCGAACGCGAGGAGGGCACCAGCTGGGCCGCCATCGGCCGGGCCGCCGGCGGCATCACCCGGCAGGCCGCCGCCGAGCGCTGGACCCCGGCGGTCACCGCCTGGAGCGCCAACGGACGGCGCGCACTCGGCGGCGGCAGCGGCCTGACCGCCTGGGATGCCGCCGCCAACCTCGATCACGCCTACACCCGCCTCGCCCCCGACCACCCCCGCGCCTTCAGCTCCACCCTGGACGCGGTCCGCTTTCCCGACCAGGAGGCCGACCGCATCCGCCGAGAACAGGCGGCTGCCATCGAGGCCCGGCTGAGTGAACTGCGCGCCGAGATCGCCCACCTGGACCACCGCTTCCACCACTCCAGCGCCCCAGCCGACCGGGGCGGAGCCCTGCGCCGCCGCGGCGAAGACCGCGAGAATGCCGCCCACCTCCTCGACCAGCTGGCCGCCGTCGAGCCCGAACTCGCCGACGACCACCACGCCGCCGCCGAACGATGCCGCGCCGAAGCCGCCGCCGACCGCGAGTTCGCCAACCTCCTCGACCCGGCCGGGTAACACGGCCCCCTCCGTCGACAGAGCGGCCGGCGTCACCCAAGGACCACGAACGGGCGTGGAGCTTGGCCTCGACCAGGGTGGCCAGGTCGAGGCGTCGACCGCCGCCCAGTCCCTCAGCCTGCCGGACCGGCGCAATTTACGGACGCGCGCGGCAGGGCCGGGCCCGTAACGTGGCTGCATGCCGAAGCCTCAGCACATCGTGCACATCACCGAGCGCTCTCTATGGGAGACGGCCCGTGAGTCCGGCACCTACGAGATGTCCACCCGCGGCCGCACACTCCAACAAGAGGGGTTCGTTCACTTCTCCACCCGCGACCAGCTCCCGCGTATCGCGGCCTTCCTCTACGGCGACTACGAGGGCCCCGACGAGTTGGTGGTGCTGGTCGTGGACCCGGCCCGGCTCGATGTCCCGCTGAGGTACGAGGCCATGCCGCCGAACGGCGAGGAGTTCCCGCACGTGTACGGGGCAGTGCCGGTCGAGGCCGTGGTGGGCGTCGAGCCCTGGGGGTGAGCGAACAGGGAGGGGTGCGCCCCCGCTTGGTGTGGGTGATGACCGAGGGGCCAGGAGCCCGTGCCGTAGGCGCTGCACCTGGCGTACCACGGCGGCACAGCCGCACAACGACGCGGGCCCCGGCTCCCCTTTCGCGAAGGGGACCACCGCGGCCCGCGGGTTATCTGGCCAGAAAGACCACCTTCTTAGTCGCCGGACCACTCTGGAGCGGCTGCCGCGAGAAGCGGCGCCCGTAGCCCCCGGTCACACAGCTGCTTGATCACACTCGCGGCCAGGTCTTATGGGTAGCCTGAGCGAACATGTCGACAACAGATCACGAGCCCGCGCCGGGTGAGGTGACGGGCTGGCTGGCCCGGAACGCCTTACCACTGAACAGCCTGACGGCAGGCACACCCACCACCGACCTTCAGCCGCTGAAGAGCATTCTCGACGGCGTGCGGATCGTGGGCCTGGGCGAGGCGACTCACGGAACACGTGAGTTCTTCCAGCTCAAGCACCGCCTACTGGAGTTCCTGGTGACAGAGCTGGGCTTCTCGATCCTGGCCATGGAAGCGAGCGCGTCGGCGGCACCAGCCGTCGACGCCTATGTACGCCAAGGCGTCGGCGACGCCGCGGAGGTCTTGGCCGGGCTCGGATTTTGGACCTGGCGCACCCATGAGGTGCTTGCGGTGATCGAGTGGATGCGGACCTACAACCGAGGCCGCCCCGAGGCCCGGAAGGTGCGCTTCGCGGGCCTCGACCCTCAATGGTGCGGCACCTCCCTCACCGTGCTCGACGCCTTGCTGCGGCGCGTGGCACCCGCGCGTGCGGCTGAGCTCCTCTCCCCGCTCCGCGTGCTCGCCAAGGCGTATCCGGGATCACGTCCCGACCCCGAGCAGCGCCTGGTCCACGACGTGGAGGCGCTGCTGGGCTTTCTCAGCAACATTCCCGAAGCCGCCGACGCGTTGCGCCATGCCCAGATCCTCAAGCAGGCTGCCGACCTGGTGACCCGCGCCGGACAGCACCCGGATGCCGAGCAGACCGTCTTCGCCGCCCGCGACCGGTACATGGCCGATGCGGTCGACGAACTCCTCGCCGATCCGTCCGCCAGAATCGCCCTGTGGGCTCACAACGGCCACATCACGACGAGCCGTCACGGCGGAGCCGTACCGACACTGGGGCAGCACCTCCGCACTCGGCACGGCGACGCTTACTACGCACTCGGCCTGCTGTTCGGCAGAGGGAAATTCCGTGCCCGCCGGATCTGGCCGGGCCCGTGGGCCCGGCCCCGCGCCGGTGCCGTCGTCATCAACCGGATAGGCCCTGCCCGTGCTGCCGCAGTAGAGGCCCAGCTGGCTGCCGCGAACCCAGACGACCACTTCGTGGACCTCCGCAGCGCAGCCGACGCACCGTTGGCCGTACGGCAGTGGCTCCACGGCCGCCACGTCGCGCGGGGCTTCGGCGCCCTGGTTCCACGCTGGACCTACCGGCTCAACCACAGCCCAATCGTCCTGGCCGACGCGTACGACGGGCTGGCCTATGTGGCGGCCTCCAACAGCTCCCAGCCCCTGGCACTCTCATAAACGACCCTTTGCCGGAGCAAGATCGCTCAACGAGCAGGGCGTCCCGAGCAAGCGCGGCGGCCGCTGGCACCCCACGACCGTGGCCCGGCTGCTCTCCCCGGACGCTCGAGCGGCTGCCCGGCAGCAGTCGGCGCAGGCCCGCGCAGCCGAGCGGGAGCAGCAGCGCCGGCAGCGCGCCGACCGCATCCTGTCCCGGCTCACCTGACCAACCCCACGCCCCACCAACGCAACGGAGGACGACATGACCAACTACCGATGCGCCGCTGCTCACCCGGAGGACCCCACCCCGTGCAACGGCCCGCACGACGCCGTGCGCGTACTCGGCGCCAACGGAAGCTACGCGGACGGGTGCGAGCACCACGGCGCCCGGATGCTCGCCTCCGTCGAGGGGGCACGCGCCGTAGATGGCAGCGTCCCCGCGGCCAGCGCCCGCGTCGCGATGGCCTCCGGCATTATCCGCCCGTTCCCGTGGGTTGACGGCCCGCGTACCGAGCCGGACTAGCTCTCCGACGTGGAACGGCGACTCTCATGGACACCGATGACGGGAGCGGCTACGGGTGGTTCGACGCGCCCGAGTTGGACGGCCGCCCCGACTGACCCCCCCGAGCAGCTCCCCAGAGGCCCGCAGCCACTCCCGGCAGCGGGCCTCTGCTCATGCCCCTTGCCCCGGGTTTCTGGACTTTCTGGACCGCCCAACGCGCGCGCACGCGAAGGCCCGGGCCAACCTTGCCGTGGAACCGCGTGTTACCGGTCCTTTCCTAAGGTGGGAAGCCCGCCACTGTACGGGCGGTAGGCAGAGCCGTTCGTGCGCGGAGTGATGCCAAGCTTCTTCTTCAAGGCGGCCAGGTGCTCGGCGTCCGCCTGAGCCTGCTTCTTCTCGTCCTCGGCGGCTCTGAGTCGTGCAGCTTCTGCATCGGAGACGATCCGCTTGGGCTGCCCGGTGTAGAAGTTCTCGGTCTCGAAGAGGAATTTGAGGCCCCACGCCTCGTACTGCTCGGCAGCTTCGCTGTCGCCACGCTCGAGGGCCTCGCGCTGCTTAGTTTCAAGCTGGCGTGCCATTTGGATGCACAAGGCCTGCCGACTCTCGCCGATCCAGTCGGTGCCGGACATCGTGTTATCGCTGGCGCCCATGGTGTCCCCCTCCCGGCTCCATTTCACGGATAGTAGGCCCTCAATGGCGATCCGAGCCGTGAGACCGCCCGACGCGCGCACCCGCAAGGCCGGTCGCTCCGCCGTGAGACCCACACCCGGCCCGCTGAGCTGCACAGAGGTACATCGGTGGAACTCATGAGACCGTCCTATTCGGCCTCGTCTTCGGCTCACGGTGGGGGAGGAGTGTCCCGCGGGGAGCCCGCAGAACGGACAGCTCAGGAAACGCTCCACACTCGCAACTGGCGCCCGGTCAGCCCGACACTCGTCGCGCCGGAGGCCACGTCCCGCACCAGGGACACCGCTTCCTTCGGCGGGTAGTCGAGCCGGCAGCCGTTGAGGGCCAGGTACGCCTCCGCGCAGTGCCAGGCGAAGGCCTCGTTGGAGTGCTCCAGACAGGGCAGCCTCACCAGTGTCTGCAGCAGCGCGGCGGCCTTGAGGTACAGGGAGCCGTAGATGTCGCGTTCCAGCGCCCGGGCGTTGACGCGGGCGACCGCCGCGTACAGCGGGCCGTAGTCGTCCACCTGCGGATCGCCGGGCAGCAGCTCGGCGGCGTGCAGCAGGAAGGTCACATCGAGGGGGGCCGGCGGTTCGTCCTGGGTCACGCGGCGTGGTCCTGCCCCGTCCGGCCCTCGAGGTCGCGCCGCGCCTCCAGCTCGGCGGCGCGCTGCTGGGCGCCCGGAGCGACGGCACCCGCCCCCTCGGCGAAGGCGTCGCCGCTGCGGGACATCGAGTCCCGGAAGGCGTCGAGGAAGCGCTTCTCCACAGCAGTGGCGCGGGCGTACGCGGCGGACAGGATGTACTCCTGCAGGCTAACGCCCTCCTGCCGGGCGGCGGCCTCGATCGCCGCGCGCTGCCCGGGGTCGGGGAAGCGCAGGTTCATGGCTTTCATGGTACCGATGGTACCGTCGATACCGCGCCCCGGGCCAGCCTTCCGAGAACGGTCTGCGCGCGAATCACTGTGCCCCAGGATCGCGCTGCACGTGCGAGCACCCGGCGGGAACAGGGCCGGCACGAGGCGTACGGCGGAGAGCCGTACTTTGAGGGGCTGTTCGGCAGTGGTCGCCAGGACGGCCGTGCCGTCGGCGTCGCCCACTTTGAGGTATGGCCGGTCGGGGTCGAGGACACCGCCGTCGACGGGGACGGCGGCGGCGTTGTTCAGCGGCCGGACGCACACCGACTCCGGGCTCACTCGGTAGCCGCCCGGGGCCTCTCGACCCTCGGAGACGGCACTGTAGACCTCGAATCCGCCCCCGACGGCGGGCACGTAGGCGAAGTTCCAGGCGCCGATGAGCAGGAACCACGCGGAGACGAGGACGAGGCCGGCGTAGACGATCCATCGCTCGCGCACCATGAAGTGCAGATGCTGGGCCCACTCCAGCAGTGCAGGCGCGATCAGCCACAGGCTTAGGATGGCCAGCGGGGCGGGCGTGAACTGGAACTGGTCCCAGGCGGGGATCTGGACGTCCTCGACGTCCACGTGGAACTCGTTCAGATACAGAATGGTCTGCCACAGCCCGATGGAGGGCAGCAGGCCGGGGACAAAGGGCAGCCGGGCCGGGAGCAACCACGGCAGCACGCCGCGCAGCGACGCGTGGCGCAGCAACAGCCCCAGCCCTCGCCAGATGAACATCCCGACGAGCAGGATGAGCAGCGCGTACCCGCCGGAGAAGGCGTCCGGCGTACGCGTCGAGGCCTTCTCCCGTGACGAGCCCGCGGACGAAGACGACAGCGCTCATCATGGCCGACAGCGCGATCTGGCCCGCGCCCGGCAGGCCGGGCCGGTTGCGGTCCAGGGCCAGCGCGGTGGCGGTCAACGCGCCCGCGGCGGCCAGCAGGAAGAACCAGAACCGCGCCTGGTCCGGTGAGGTGTCCTTGTTCTGTGCGTCGGCGACGCCCACCACGAAGACCACGATCAGCGGGGAACTGAGACCGGCGAAGAGGTGTCTTCGGGGCTCCGCCGGACGCGGTCCCGGACCGGTGAACTCCCGCCAGGACGGCCTGATCCGCGCGTCGGCGGGAGTGTCGGCGACGCCGGGCAGCGGCCGGGCGGCGAGTGCCATCGCCTCGTTCCGGGTGTACGCCGCGTCTGGCGGCCGGTGCCGCGGACCTCCCCCACCCGGCGGCGAAGCCGTTCCAGCCGGCCCGGTCCCGGAGGGGTCTGCGGTCCGGCCGCGGGGCGGAAGACGGTCCAGCGCGGACGGAAGTCGGGGCGGCCCCGCACCAGATCCACGGCTGTCACGGTCAGTTCGAGGCTCAGGCGTTCGGCGAGGACCTCCAGCCGCTGCCGGGCACCGGTCACCGCACAGTAGGCGGAGCCGGGGAAGCGGACTTCGACGGTGTAGTCGGCGAGCCCCGCCGCCAGCGCGGTCACAACGGCCGGGACACGGGAGCCGACGGCAATCCACCCCTGTTCGTCCAGCGCGTCGGTGAACAGCTTCTGGTCCGTCGCGGTGCCGTGCACCGTGACCTGAGCGACGGCACGCAGGTCCCAGTGAACTCCAGCCATTCCCAGCCCTGTTCCGGCCGTAGAGACGGCACCCTGGGCGCGCGGCGGTGACGGCCGTGCGTGGGACCGCTTCCTCTGGCGGGTCCGCATCGCTCGTCGGTTGCCCAACTCTGCCGGGTGCCGGGTGCGGGGTGCGGGGTGCCGGAGCAACCATCGGGTTCGCCACGCTGCGAAGCCGGTCGGTCGTGACGCTCATCGGACGCCGCCGTCGCCGTGCTAGTGCAGCGCCGCATTGATCTTGCGGGGGTATGTGCCCCGCCGTCAGCGGCGACGCGGGCTGCTGACGGCGGAGGGTGATGCGTCAGTTCTTG
>NZ_JBIAXG010000045.1:0-64378 GCF_042896465.1 Streptomyces sp. NPDC001292 | reverse complement strand
AGCGGCCTGGATCAACAAGCCGGCACCAGACGGCCCACTGATCCCGGCACAGCGTTAGAACGATCTACCTGCCTTGATCGCTTTGACAGGTTCCGTCGGGGAGTCCGATCTCGGCCATCGCGGCGGCCTCGGCGCGATCCGGCTCCTGCCAGTCCGCACCGAACTCGCGCATGGCCTCCCCGAACCGCTGCATCATCGAGCGGGGCGCCGTCGGCCAGTACACCTTCGGTGTCGGCACGGTCATCGCCAGTGCCGTCATCGTGATGCGGTTTGCCTGGATGTGGTCGGGGTGGCCGTAGAAGCCGTTCTCGTCGTAGGTGACGACCACATCGGGTTGGTGGCGGCGCAAGAGTTCCGCGAGTCGGGCAGCGCCCTCCTCCACTGGTGTCTGCCAGAAGGATCCGGGGGCGTCGTTGGTCGGCCAGCCCATCATCCCGGAGTCGGCGTAGTCCAGCGTCTCCAGATGACTGACCTTCAGGATGTTGCAGCTCGCCTCAAGCTCTTGACGCCGCATCAAGGCGACGGCTGCCGGATCGTGCCTGGGGTCGTCCGGCTTGACACCCCCGGGTCCGTCACCGCAACTGCCGTCGGTGCACGTCACGAGGACCGTGCGGATGCCCTCCGCCGCGTACCGTGCGAGGACACCTCCCGTTCCAGTGGCCTCATCGTCGGGGTGGGCATGCACCGCCATGAGCGTCAAGGGCCGGTCATTCATGAAACAGTCCTCCTGTGTGAAAAGGCCGCGGTCCGAGTCTGCGGCAGGCGTATAAGGGGCCGCCCCGATACGGGTGACCGGGCGTACCGCGGACCCGGGAGCCCCCGGATCACGTCGGGCCGGACGATCTTTTGGCCTCTCTGTCCCCAGCCCGCGCGGCACCGGCCCCCCTGGTGCAACAGCGCTGGCCGGATCGGCTGTTCCCGCCGCGCGAACGCTCCTGCGCCTTGGCGCTGGCGCCCGTGCACTGCCGTGCGTCGTCGACGGCAGCAAGCTCGACCTGGGCTTCGCCTAGGGGGCTCCGAGGGCCGGTCCGGGACGGCTTGCCCCGCACCAGCGTCAGGACCTTCTCCAAGTCGCTCAGGCCGGCGGGGCCCAGCGGCAGCGAGCGTTCGACGAGTTGGAGGAAGCGGGTCCAGTCGCAGCGGATACCGGGCGCGATCCGGTACGGGTCCTCGCCTACCTTGCGGCGTGGCACGTAGAGGTTGCCGGACGAGTCGCTGCCCAGGGAACTGCGCAGGCCCTGCATCCGCGCGTTGAGGGTGCTCGTCGACCATGGGCTGACGGGATCCATGTCGGCACACAGGACACCCGCGCTCCGGCCGGGCCGGAAGTACAACAAGGCGGCCAGCTGAGCCATCCTCGGGCCGTGGCCGGTGCTGTCCACGCCCGTCACCTCAACCGGCCCCAGGACCCTGATCTCCGGGGCGTGCAGGTCCGGCGCCTTGCACTCTTCCGCCTTCGGCACCGTGGGCTCCTCGACGGCGGCCGAGTCGTCGGCCTCACAGTCTGGGCCTCCACTGCTTCGCTGGAGTCCGCAGCGACCGGGGAAGCCGGGGCCGAAGGCGCCGCTGTTTCGGTGCCCGGGAAGGCTTCGTCATCGCGCATGGTCGACGAAGCGGCGGGGGAGAGGAGACGGAGCCCAGACGGTTCGGTGCTGGCGGCGAGCAGGGCCGGGAAGACCTCGCCGCTCACATCCGCTGCCGCCGCTCTGTGTGGAAGGTGTGGACCGCGGCCGGCGTTAGGGGTTGAAGAGTCCCTGCGCCATGCTTGCAGTAGGGAATCCGTCGTCGACCGTGCCAAAGGGGACTCCATGTACATGCACGCGAAGCGCCTCGTCAGCCTGATACTCGCTCCCCTCCTGAGCGTTTTCCTGCTCGCCGGTTGCGGCCGCGGTCTGCGCGCCGACGATGGCCATGCGGACAATCAGTCGTTGGGGGAGCAAGAGAAGCGCGCTCGTCAAGTGGCCGATGCCTGGCGGGGATCTGCGTCCGCCGCTGCCTGGAGCGAGGGCTACTACCCGATGGCCGACGTGGTGCAGATACCGGAATCCGGTTGGCACAGCAAGGCGGACGAGCAGGCCTACGAGACCAAGAACTTCGTGCTGCGCGGCAATCTGCCGACCACTGCCTCCGCGCACGGGACGGTGGACTGGGGAAGCGGGGACACTCTCACCCGCCCACTGTGGGGGGCGAAGAAGGCATACCAGGCGTTCGCCCTCAACCGCAGTAACGGACCCCGGCTGACCGTGACGGGGGCGAGGCTCGGCGAAACGACGATCGTGACGAGCCGAGGCACGGCGACCGTGCCCGCTTGGCTGTTCACGCTCAAGGGCTACGACACCCCGCTCAAGCGTGTCGCCGTCACCCCGTCGAAGCTTCCCAAGTCGCCGATCGGACAAGCTCAGCAAGGGTCTGCCGGCGGTCTCAGGCGTGTCGCCGGGCTGGCCGGGACGGCGATGGGCGGCCGGTCCATCGCGGTGAGGGCCACACACGGAGCCTGCGACGACGGCCCCGTCGTCAAGGTGCTGGAGACGGGCGAGAGCGTAGTGCTGTACGCCTCCGTAGCCGGGGCGCAGAGCGGCCCCTGCACCACCGACATGACCGAACAGACTGTGAAGGTGGAGCTGCGGAAGCCACTCGGTGACCGCATTCTTCTAGACGCCCTCACCGGCCGGCCGGTGCCGTACGGAGAGCCCCACGGGCTGTCGCCGAGTTGGACCTAACAGTCTGGCCCCTCGACCACGTTGACGATCGCGACCGGGTCACCGGACTCGTGGCGCACTTGGTCGCGGAAGTAGTCCCGATCGGCCTCGCTCGCCCCATTCCACAGCGCCCGGTCGACGGGCAAGTGTGCGTACCGTCATTTGGCCGCCGGACGCCTGGTCGTGGCAGCACAGGACGATCGTGCCGGGCGGTACGTCCGTTGCGGCGTGCCAGTGGGTGACCGGTGCCGGGGCCGCCCCGCGCTCGGCGAAGGCGATCAGGTCGGCCGCGTCGATGGGCCGGCCCTTGCCGCGGCTGACCTGGTCACGCAGTTCCTCCAGCATCCCACCGCCCTCGCGGCCGAGGACGTACCCGTACGCGAGGAGCGCCGCCGTTCGGTCTGCGTACGTGCCAGGCAGTCACCCGTACCAGGCGGCCAGGCTCTAGGGTGCGTTTCAGAAGTGGATCTTGATGCGCCAAGATCCACTTCGTGGGGCGGCACGATCTGACGAATGCACAGTGGGCGAAGCTGGAGCCCTTGCTTCCGGTCGGCAAGAAGCCTGGACGGGCCACCGATGCACACCAAGCGGCAGTTGATAGACGGCATACGCTGGCGCACCCGCGCCGGTGCGCAGTGATCACGCTGCTCGGTGCGGGGCACCGGCACTTCGTCCTGGACCTGTGCTTCGTGCCGTTCCTGGACTCGATGGGGCTCGGCACGGTCGTAGCGATCACCAAGCTCATCCGGGAGCACGAGGGATCGTTGCGGATCACGTGCCCCTCTGCCCGGATGCTCAAGGTCTTCCAGTATGGCGGCCTGGGCGACGCCTACGAGTTCTACGACTCGCCACAAGAGGCGACGTGCCAGGCGCCGATGGGCGACGGCCTGGCGCACTGGCCCGGCCCCCACGACTGAGCAGAACAGCGGGCCCAGAGCAGCGGCGCGGCGGATCGCGGCTCCTTGTCTCCGGTGCTGGTCAGCGGCTGAGCGGGGCGCGTTTACGGGCTGTGGGAGTGGCTCCAGCTCACGATGCTGCGGGGGCCCCGGACGGGGTGCCACACGGGCTCGGCAGGGCCGCCTTGCAACAGGTCGACCAGCGGCGCTGCCAGGACGGGGACGTCGCGCAGGAAGCCGGCCAGCGCCGGGTCCGTGGCGGCCGCGCGCAAGGCCTTGAGGCGGGTCTCAATACCGGCGGGGCCAGTGCCGACCAGGACGAACAGCAGCCGCGGGAAGAGCGGGTAATGCCGCCTCCACTCCTCCTGCAGGGGTTCCTGGAAGGCCAGCCGGTGCCGTCTGCCGGGCGCGGGTGCGGGCACGTAGTGGTAAAGGCGGGCATAAGAGTTGAGCTTCGCGGCCAGGCGTTCGGGGCCCATGGTGGCCCGGTCGACCTCGACGAACGCCCGCAGCATCGCCCCCTCGCCGCCCTCACGGCCGCGCCGGTAAAACATGAGGGCGTCGAGGATGACGGCCTCACCGCCCCCGATGGGGTGGTAGCGGTCGGCGCGGCGGGGGATCGGGCGCCTCGGTGTCTCGTTGCGCGTCGGCGGGGCCTCCGCGCTCCGTGCCGGGCGAGGCCCGGCACGCCAGCAGACAGAGCAACCGGCGGGCAGGGCGCAGCGGCACCACAGGCAGCAGCGGCAGCTGCAGGCCTGTCACGATGCTGCGCTGGAAGAACCCTCACCCTACTCGGCTTCGTACCGCTCGCGGGCCTCGTTCACGGCGCGCTGCCAGCTGCGGGGGACACCGTCGTGCTCACGGGCCAGTTGCGCGGCCAGTCCACGGCGGTGACCACCAGCAGCCCTCAGCGCCTCCAGCGCCACCGCAACAGCCCGCTCCCGCTGCTCCCGGCTCGGACCACCCCGATTCGCCCCCTGCCCCTCGCCGGGCCCGACCCGCGGCGCCCAACCGGCCGGTTACCACCTTCGATACCAACGTCAAGGGAACGCTGCTGTGCCTGAAGCAGGAGTTCAGGGTCATGAGAGAACAAGGCGGGGGCAGCATCGTCAACGCCAGCTCTGGCTACGGCCTGATGGGTTACCCCGGGGCGACCTTGTACGTCGGGAGCAAGCACGCCGTCGTCGGAATCACCAAGGCGGCCGCGCTTGAGGGCGCTGCTCACGGTATCCGGGTCAACGCGGTCGCGTCGGGCTACACCCGGGGCGCTATGTACGAGCGGTTCACCGGCGACGACACGGCACGTGATGCGGTCGATTCCGTACTGCCCATGCACCGTGCGGGCACTCCGGAGGAGATCGCCGAGGCCGTCCAGTACCTGGGTTCCGACAAGGCGAGCTACGTCACCGGGCACGTCCTCCTTGTCGACGGTGGCCTGATGGCCGGTGGGCGCCTGTTCCCGAGCTAGAGAATCGAGAGGTCAACAACGGCTGTGTCGCCTTCGGCGGAGTGAGAGCCGTCGACGGGCACGGGGCGCGCTTGATGGGACGCTTCGGCTCTCATCATGGGGAGGTCCAGCAGCACGCGAGCGACATCAAAAGCTTTGACGGCGCTCGTCAGGGTGTCGTCCACGTCGGGGTCGGGCAGTCGTGGATGGCGCTCGGTAGCCCCACGACGTTCAGGACCGGTTCTGTGTCTTGGTCGATCTTGAAGGCGAAGGTTGCTCCGCTGGGTAGGGCCGTGAGCGCGCACTGGTCGCCGAAGGTGAGGGCCGCATAGGGCTGCCAGGGGCGGCCGGCCTGGTCGAGAGCTTGCGTGATGTCCCGGTAGGTGATGGCGGTGGGGAAGAACTGGGTCTCTCCAGGGACGGAGGACGGCAGCTCGATCACGTCGCGTCAGGTCCGGATGCAGATGAGAACGATCTTGCGGCAGCGGGGAGACGCTGAGTTCGAGGTCGCCGTATGCTCCGCTGCTCCGGACCTGCGGGGCTGGCGCTGCGGGGTGTAGACCGGGGGACATGGGCCTGCGGTCGTGGGTTCCGTACCGGCAGCGCTCTCTGCAAGCGTCCGATGCTCTGCTGGCGGTGCCGCTCGGGCTGATCTTGGCCATCCGGCGTCCGCGACATCCCGGTCGGCGAGCTGAAGCACAACACGGTGGCGCTGGCACGGGCGGCGACCGTGCTGGACATCCCGCTGGTCGTCACCACCACTGCGGCCGACAGCATGTGGGGGCCGACCACCCCTGAGCTGGTCCAGGCACTCCCAGTCGGGCAGAAGATCATCGACCGCAGCAGGTCAACGCCTGGCACGAGGACCGGGTCCGCGAAGCCATCGAGGCCACCGGGCGGCAGAAGCTGATCTTCGCTGGGGTGTCACTCGAGGTGTGCGCGGCACTGCCCGCGATCTCCGCAACGGCCGCCGGGTTCGACGCGTACGTCGCCGTGGACGCCTCCGGCACCTTCAGCCAGACCAAGCGGCAGGCCGGACTGCTGCGCATGCAGCAGGCAGGCGTCATCGTTAGCGACTACGCCACCCTCATGGTCGAGGCCCTGGCCGACAACGCCTCCCCCGAGTCCGGCGCCGTCTACGCCGCCCTCGACATGCCGTTCGCCGTCCTGGTCGGCCAGATCTCCGCCGCCTACCAGGCATAGAGGCCCGTCGGCCGACCACCGCGCCCCGGCGCCCTCCCGCGTCGGGGGCACGGCGGCTGCAACTGCCTTCGCCTGGAGACGAAGCCGTGTCTCGGCGCCGACAATCACCAGCCCCTGCTATCGATGCGTGTGTCTCTGGCAAATTGGCCAGTGCCTCCGGCGACCAACCCACAACGTATAGGACGCTGGACAACGCTTCGAAAGAGATGGCTTCAGCGGGTGAACAGGTCGTCGTTCTTACGGACGAAATCGGCTACCCCTGACGGGGGCCGCCCGGTGACCTGCTCCACACCGTCCGCCTTGCGGTCGTACCGATTCTCCGCATGAAGGCGGGCCATGGTGGAGATGTGCTGGAAGACGTGGTCCGGCAGCCCCGTCGGCCTGAGGTCGTTGTCGATCCATTCCTGCAGCGGGACGTCGGCGTAGCTGACCGGTCGGCCCAGGGCTGAGGACACCTCCGCGGCCATGGCGGTGATGTCCTCCGAGCGGGGGCCGGTCAGTTCGTAGGTCCGGCCGATGTGCGGGGCCGGGTCGGTCAGGATCTCCTCCACGACCGCGGCGACGTCGCCGGCCGCCACGGGGGAGGTCTTCGCCTGGCCGAAGGGCAGTCTGATGGTGCCGTCCTTTGCGATCGAGGAGAAGCCGACGCGGAAGAGCGGGTTCTCCATGAACACCGTGGGCCTGATCTGGACGACGGGCAGGCCTGACCAGTCGAGAACCTGCTCGACCAGCCACTGCTGTCGCTGCTGCTTCGACTCGGAGGCGCTGGTGAGGTCCATCTCGGAGACGGTCAACTGCGACATGTTGACGAACACGTCCAGGTGCCCGTACGCGCGCGCGACGGCCGCTGTCGTCACGGCAGCCTCCAGATACTGCGCCGACACGCCCATGCCGAAGTACATGCGTCCGCATCCGGCCAGCGCGTCGGCGACGTCGCCCGCATGCGTCAGGTCTCCGACGACGACCTCGGCGCCGCTCGCGCGCAGCGCCTGCGCCCGTTCGTCATCGCGATGCACCATGGCCCGGACGGGCAGACACCGTCGCCGAAGGCCTTCGGCCACGGATCGTCCGACGGCGCCGACGCTGCCCGCAGCGCCGGTCACCAAAGTGGGCAGCACGCTGGCTTCCGGGGTGCGATCCATAGGGGCAGCGTGCCGCGCCCACGGCCATGGCGCATCCGGAGCCACACGCCTGGCGCCCCTGGGCGACAGCGGAATGCGGGGCACATGGTCATCGGCCAGCCAGCACGGCACAGCGCGTAGGGCCCCCTCTCAGACAAGGTTCAGCGCATCCGGGAAACGGCCCGCCACCTCGCGGTCGCCGGTCACGGTCACACAGTCACGAAGGCACTCGGGTCGTGGCCCAGGCCGTGAGGTCGTGCGCTGTCGACTCCACGGTGGCAGCTGGCCGGGAGCCGCCGGTCGTCGGCGTCACGGTGATCCGCCCCTGCCCAGGATCGAGCAATCCACCCGCCACCGCCCGGCCCGGTCAGCGTCAGCCTGCCCTAGAGGGCATGGCGATCGGCTTCACACGGGCAGGTGGGCCAATACCTGGCCCTGTTCCCTGGTGCGCTCCCGGCATCACCGTCCCTTCACGAACCGCGCCCGCTTTTCGGGCGCCAGTCGCTGCGTCGCATAGCGCACGGTGATGCGTGGCAACTCGTCGAGATGCCGGTCGAGGAAGGCCACCATCAGCGGCTCGTCCCGGCGGCCGATCTCCCGCAGCATCCAGCCGAGCGCCTTGTTTATCAACGGCTCGGGGTCCTGATGCAAGGTCAGCACGAGGCGGAACGTCGGCTCGAAGCGACCCTGGCGGATCAGTGCCAGCGTGGCGAGCACCGCGATCCTGCGGTCCCACAGCCACGATGACGCGGCCAGTTCGTCCAGTACACGGACATCCCCGTCCAGCAGCCACGGCCCGAGCACGAGGTGCGCGGAACCGTCCACCAGGTCCCAGTTGTCCACACACTCGGTACGCGCCAGATAGAAGTCGACTAGCGCCTTGCGGTCCCCGCCGCGCGCCGTGCGCACCTGCTCGACCAGGATGAGCAGCCCGGCGAACCTCTCCTCGTGGACACGGCTGTGCAGCAGCATGTCCACATCGTCGAGCGACAGGCCACGGTAGTAACGCGCCAGTTTGCGCAGCACCGGCACGCGTACGCCGAGCAGTTCATCGTCCCCCGTACGGCTGAGCACCCGTTCCTGCTGGGCCCGCACCGCCGGTTCCGCCAGGTCCCGCAACTCGGCTCGTAATTCCTCGAGCGAAACGATCGTCATGACCGCGGACGCTAGTGCAGGACGCCGCCATCCGCTGACGAGACCCCGCCGGAGGAGCGGCTGGTCAACGGAACACCCCTGCGTCGGCGGGGAGATCGGCAGCGCGAACGCGTCGATTGCCGCCTACAACGGAACACCCTCATTGCCATGCCGCCCACTCCTTCACCGCGAACCGGTCGCTTACGCGCCGCACTTCGGCTGCGCCCGGCCCGGGGAAGTGCGCGGGGAACAGCAGGGCGCCCCGGTCCGCGGCCTCCCTCAGCACCCGGCGCCGGCTGTCCCGTGCGCGGGGCTCGTCCTCGTCGAAAGCTGGGGCAGTCGTCCGGCTCGACGATCTGCAGTGGGCTGTGGAGCAGATCTCCGGCGAACACCGCCCGGTCCGTGCCCGACCGCAGCCATACGACGGCGGAGCCGGGCGTATGGCCTGGGGCGGGCTCGATACGGAGCTGGGCGTCGATGTCGTAGTGGTCGCCCTCCCACAGCACGGTCTGTCCGGCCTGATGCACAGGGGCGACGCTGTCCTCGAAGACGTTGGCCATCTGGGCGCCGGAGCGGGTCTGGTGTCCGTTGGCGGGGTTCCAGTAGTCGAAGTCGGCGCGCGAGATGATGTATTGGGCGTTGGGGAAGGTCGGTCGCCACTGTCCGTCGTCCGTCAAGTGGGTGTTCCAGCCGACGTGGTCGCCGTGGACATGGGTGCAGATCACCGTGTCCACGTCCTGCGGGCGGACGCCTGCTGCGGCCAGCTCTCCGAGGTAGTTGGTGTTCAGGTGGTGGAAGGACGGCATGGCCGGGCGCTCCCGGTCGTTGCCGATGCCGGTGTCGATCAGGATCGTCCGGCCCTCGCTGCGGATCAGCCAGGTCTGCATCATGGTGCGGATCTCGTCGGCGACCGGGTCCAGGAAGGTGGGGGCGAGCCAGTTCTCGTGCGCCCGCCAGTGCTCCACGGGCACATCGGGGAAGATGTAGTCGCGAGCGCTGCCTCTGGCGGGCAGCTCGACCACGCGGGTGATCTCCACGTTTCCAAGCGCGATGGTGTCCATACCCCCAGCCTGCGCGCCGGATGCTGCAGGCGCTATAGGTCACATGACCGCACCTCGGAGGAGCGGGTGCGGCGCGATACGGCCGGTCGGCAACGCGCGACACTGAGAGTCGGACGGTGACCATGGCGGGGCGGGAGAGCGGTCAGCGCCGGGCGTCGCCTGGTGCGAGCAGGCTGGTGACCTCGGCGACCGCCTCCGCGACGGCTTGAAGTAGCGGCGAACGTCCTCCGGCTTTTTGCGCCGGGAGTTGGCCATGAGCATCAGTAGCGAGGCGCCCTGCTCCCCGAGTGGGTCAGGGCGGAGTGGGTCAGCACCACGTCGGATCCCGCGTGCACCTGGAATCTGATTTGAAAATCAACCATCCACGCAGGTCAGACCACTTCCGCTGATTGGAGGGCCGACGAAGATCATCGGCAACATCTCTTGCACCATTCCCTGCGGCATCTCCTGCAGATCTCTTGCGCCATCTCTTGCACGAACCTTCCCGCCGACCGCGCAGCACCGCAGGTCACCACGCCTGCACGGTCGTGGTCGGGAGCCCGACATCCCCCTATGCGCCTCTCGCAGCCGACCCCCGGAACAGAAAAAGAGAAGAGGTGGGGCGGGCTGCGGCTGGCGGTCGGCGCGGCGGGGGATCGGGCGCCTCGGTGTGTCGTTGCGCGTCGGCGGGGCAGCCGCGCTCCGTGCCGGGCGAGCTCGGCACACCGGCAGACACGGCAAGAAGCGGGGCAAGGGCGCAGCGACAGCGGATGTCCGGCAGTTCCGGCGGAAGTTGTCGGCCGGCCGGGATTGGTGGTGTTCACGGGTTACAGCAGCATCGGCCCCAACCCCAGGGTTCACCAAGCCGGTCGCCTGGCATCCACCATGTCCCCGCCGAGACCTCGCTTGCGTGAACGCCGGTGTGCATGATGCCGCCATGGACGCGAGTGGACAGGGCGAGGCCACCGTCGAAGCAGGCTGGCGAGCGGTTCGCGTCGACGGCCGCGTGGATGTGGAGCTGATCGATGCGGCGTACGCTAAGCCGCGCCTACGACAGCTGTTCCCCTGGACGGGCACGGCGGAGCTGCACGTCAGCCGCTGTACCGGCCACCCGTGGACGTGCGACATCCCCTACATCCAGCCCGCCTTGGGAGGCGGCTACCAGGTCTCCGGTCCGCTTCGGGACGAGACGGTGGGCCCAGCGGCAACGGCGGCACACGCCGTCGCCATGGTGGTGGAGCGCCTCCCATCCGGCTGCGGTCCTGCCTTCGTGGGCAATCCGAAGGAACTGCCTGCTCACCAGGCGGCTATGCGTGCACAGACAGCGGCAGATCGCCAGCCGTCGAAGTGACAGCCGGCTAGCCGACAGCGAGCAACGTTCGGGCCAGGGTGCGGAGTTCTTCGTCCGGATGGCCTTGTCCGGAGAGGGGCGAGTCATTGAGCAGGCGGAGCGGGGAGAAGAAGAAGGCACGGAGGGTGGGGCGGAGCTCCTCTGGGACCTGGCCGGTGGCGGCGAGAGCCTTGAGGGCGCGGAGGCCGACCGGGGTGGGGCCGACCAGCTCGACAAGGACGGGGACGGCGCGGTCCGGGGATCCGGTGATCCAGTGGTGGGCCTCGGCGGCCGCCATCCGAGTCCACTCGCCCGCCCCCAGCAGAGGCTCGATGAACGGCAGCAGCGGAGCGGCGGCGCTGCCCAGCGGCTGCAGGCTGCTCAAGCACCAGTGGGTCTGGCCCCGGCCCGAGAGCAGCCCCTCGTAGACGCGAAGCGCCACACCGGCGTCACCGGTCACCTGGTAGTGGGCCACGGCTGCCGCGGCACTGAGCGAGGGGTCGGAGCTCTGGGCGGCGTTGCGCAGCAGGTCGGTGATCTCCTGTGTCTGTATGCCGTTGAGCCCGATTTGGCGGGCGGCAACGATGGCCGCGCGGCCGGTCTTGAGGCAGTCGACCAGTTCGGGCTGGGCGTGGCGGGCGGCGGTACCGAACGGCTCCAGGGCCCCGACAAGGGCGATGCCTGTGTTGCCGGTGGCGTCCGCTGCCAGTTCGCGGCGGATCACGGGTATCAGCTGGTCGGCCGCATCGGGGAAGTGCTGCGCCGCCGCTTTGAGCAGCTGGGCACTGGGGCGGCGCAGCACCAGTTCCGGGGCGCGGGGGTCGCGGGAGCGCACCAGGGCGAGGAGCGCCGGCTCGGCGGTCTCGTCGTCGGCACCCGCGTACCGGTGCAGCGCGTCCCGGAGATCGGCGCCCGGCTCGGGCAGGTGCTCGACCCAGTGGCCGATGGTGCGCAGGCGGCCGGCGAGGGCGCGGGCGTCCTTCTGGTGGGGCAGGGCGGCCAGCAGCAGGTCCAGGACCTCGGGCTCCCGGCCACGCCAGGTCTCGGCGATCTCCTGGGCCAGCCAGGAGCCGCGCGAGCCGATGTCTCCGGTGGCGATCCAGCGGGCGGCCACGGCGAGGCCGGCGTCCGGATCCTGGGTGAGCAGGCGGGTGAGCTGCTCCTCCTGGGTGGTGGTGTCCGACCAGGGGAAGCCGTCGTCCCCCGGATCGGGTTCGGCACCGTCCTCGGCGATGACCTCCACCAGCTCGGCCGGGTACGGCGGCCCGGACCGCTCGGCGGCGAGCAGGGCCGCGGCCAGCCTGACCTCGGGCAGTGGGCTGTCGAGTGCCGGCAACTCCCGGCCGAACCGCGCCAGGACGACCACCGCGTCCGCCCGCACCACCGGGACGGGATCGGTGGCGTACAGCCTTTCGAGCTGCGCCACGACAAAGGCCCGCAGCTCAGCCGGGAGCAGCTCGGCCACGGCTGCGACCACCCGGAGCGCTGCCCGGCGCACCCCCCGTTCAGCATCCTTCAGGCAGGGCAGCAGGTCCGGGAGCACCCGGCAGAGCTCGGCGCAGATCGCGGCGACCGAACTGCCGGGCCAGTGCGGTGATTCGATGTCCGCCGGGTCGTGGTCGGCGAGGACGGCGAGCAGCATCAGCAACTCGTCGCGCTTGCCCGGGGCGTGCCGGACGGCGTGGGCGAGGAAGGGAACGGCGGGTGCCGAAGCCGGGTAGACCGTGCCCTGGTGGTAGATGTTGCCGTAGAGCTCGTAGATCGCCTCGCCGGCCGTCTCCTCGTCGCCCCGGTAGAGCGCCCTGATCAGCTCGGGCACGTCCTCCGCAGAGCCATAGGCGTGGGTCAGGACGTGCCACTGGACGTTATCCAGTTCGTCCGGAGATTTCATGGTCTGCGCTCCTCATCCGATCAGGTGCGCCGACCATATCGATCACCGCTGACAATGCTGCCCGTGCTCGAGGTTCCCTGACCCTGCTCGGCTTCGTTATCGCTGGCGGGCTTCGTTCACGGCGCGCTGCCAGCTGCGGGGGACACCGCCGTGCTCGCGGGCCAGGCGTCGGGGTTGAAACCTCCGGGTGGGCCAACGATCGGGGACCATCCCCGCGGGTGCGGGGAGCAGGCATCCGTGTGCCGCAAGCTGGCCGCAAGGACGGGACCATCGCCGCGGGTGCGGGGAGCAGCTCGCTCGTGCCCGGGGCGGCCCGGCGCCGAGGGGACTGTTTTTATCGGGGTGAACCAGAGCCACTGTCTCGGCGATTTTGAGAGCCAGGCTGCTCCGTCCGTGAAGCAGATGGACGTGGCACAGGTCCGTGATCGTCAAAGTGAATGGGAGCCACCTCTATCGGGTGACTTCTTGATCGGGTCTATGCCGGTTGAGTGTCCGCGTGGAAGGTAGAGCCAGGCGGCGATAGCGTGCTTGTCACCGGGCCCTGCCGGTCCGCGCCCCTGACAGGCGCGGGCCGGCAGGGCCCGTTTCCGTTGTCGGCAGCATCGGAATGGATCTTGGACCCCCGCCTGGGCCGCCACGCGGGACACCGCCGGCTGAGCCGCTTACCCACAGGCTCGAAGGATCCGCGGCGGACGGATAAGGACGCTGGTCCCGGTCCATTGTCAGTGGCTGCCCTTACGCTTCCTCGCGATCACCGACGAGCGACTGTGAGGCTGCCGTGACCACCGAGGACAAGACCATGAAGCACATTGAGGAAGCCATGGCGCTGCAGCACGCAGGCGACCTCGACGGTGCTCGGCAGCGGTTCACTGAGATCTGGGAGGAGATCGCCTCGGACGGCGACCCGTTCCACCGCTGCGTCCTCGCCCACTACATGGCCGATCTCCAGCAGGACCCGCACGACGAACTGGCCTGGGATCTGCGCGCCCTGGACGCCGCCGCGTCGGTCACCGACGACCGGGCCAAGCAGCACGACTCGTCCTTGGCCATCCGCGGGTTCTACCCGTCCCTGCACCTCAACCTCGCCGCGGACTTCCACAAACTCGGAGACACCACACGGGCACGCACGCACCTCGCCCAGGCCCAGGAGTACCTCGATGCGCTCAACGATGACGCCTACGGCCAGGGCACCCGATCGGCAATACAGCGGCTCGCCAGCCAGCTCACCGAGGAAGATCCCACGACGCCGATGACCGACGAAACGAAGTAGTTGATCAAGGCACATTGCCTCAAGTGGTCCCAGCGCAAGCCAATCCCCGGGGCCAACTTGAAGACGTCCAAGGGCCCCAGAATCTTCACCGCTGGGCCGCTGGAAGCCAACATACCGGAGCCGCTGAACCAACGTTAGGGCCAACCCAGATGGGGCGCGAAGGCGCATCTGTCTTGCCCTGCAGGCCCTTGATGTGTTCGGTCAGGGCTGCCGCAGCGAGGTGGCTAATGCCCTCCGTTGTGGGTGCGGATCGCCAGGTCGTCCAGGTGGTGGCAGGTGGTCAGGCCGATGGTGAAGGGGCCTGCATCAGCGCATCTCGCGTTCGTCGCGGGTGGCCTGGAGGCGATAGGACTCGGTGCCGGTCTGGATCAGGGTGCAGCGGAAGGTGAGACGGTCGGCGATGGCCGCGCAGAGCCGGCGGTCGCCGAAGGTCTTCTCCCATTCGGCGAACGGGGAGTTCGTCGCGACCGCGATGGCCTTGCGTTCTTCCCTCTCGGTGAAGATCTGGAACAGCAGTTTGGAGCCCTTCTTGTCCAGGTTCGCGTAGCCGAATTCGTCCAGACACAGCAGGTCGACCTTGCTGTAGCGGGCGATCACGGAGGACAGGCGCTTGGCCGC
Source organism: Streptomyces sp. NPDC001292 (assembly GCF_042896465.1). Lineage (NCBI taxonomy): Bacteria > Bacillati > Actinomycetota > Actinomycetes > Kitasatosporales > Streptomycetaceae > Streptomyces > Streptomyces sp. NPDC001292. The sequence continues at coordinate 49,729 of NZ_JBIAXG010000045.1, read as the reverse complement.
TTTCGCCTCGGCGAGCTCGTTCACCAGGGCCTGCGTAGTGGTGTAGCGGACCGCCAGCCCGGCTTCGGCGATCGCGGTGCCGATCCCGATGAGCAGATGCGACTTGCCGGTGCCGGAGTCACCGATCATCACCAGCGGGCGGGCCCTCACGGACCCAGCCCGTCGCCTTCAGATCGGCGACGACCTCGACGGGAACGTTGGGGTTCTTGTCGAACCGGAAATCCTCGATCCGCTTGGGACGGGGGAACTTCGCCGAGCGGATCAGCCGCTGCTGGCGGCGGACGTCACGGTCGGCGCGTTCCTTCTGCAGAAGGTCCAGCAGGAATTGCTTGTAGGTCAGCTGCTCACGCCGGGCGGTCGCGGCCAGCTCCACGAACCGCTCACGGAAAGCGGGCAGCCGCAGATCCCGGCAGGCTTCGTCGATCGCGGCGTCCTCCGGGTCGCCGGGCAACGGCACCCGGGGCGGCGGGACCTGCCCGTCGCGCCGTTCCTCGGCCGCCGCTCCTGCCCGCCCTCCCTCCCCATCGAGCTCCAGCTGGGGGAGTGGCTGGAGGAGCGGCACGGCTGGACGGTCAAGCAGACCGGGCAGTTCACGGTGGCGGTGGGCGGCCATCACGGGGTGCCGCCTGAGCACGGCCAGATCCAGGCACTCGACCGCCACCCCCATCTGCTGCGCACGCACGGCCCGAGCCGGACGCTGTGGAAGCGGGCGCAGGAGGAACTGCTCGACGCCTGCGCCAACGAGTTCGGCGTACGGGAGCACCTGGCGGCCTGGCGGGCGGTGAAACTGCCGCAGCCGGTGCAGGTGCTGCTGTCCGCGCTGGTCATCGTCTCCGACTGGATCGCCAGCAATCCCGACCTCTTTCCCTACTTTCCCGAGGACGTACCCCGCACCAGTGCCTCCACGACCACGCCTGTCTGCAGGACGCGCTGCGCGAGGAACCGTGGCAGGCCTCGCCCTGGTACCGCACGTGCTCCCCGCGCCCGCGGGGATGGTCCCTGCACGTTCCCCACGTCGGCCACAGACTCGCGGTGCTCCCCGCGCCCGCGGGGATGGTCCCTCGGACAGACGATCTCGGCCGGGCTCACCTCGGAGACACCCCTCGTATGCACAGATGTGAGGGAGGACTGCCCCCGAAGCGGCCCTCCCGCTACTCACTGGGCGTCGGGATGAAGGCCACGACCGAGCCGGCCGACGGGTCGGATTGACGGTGCGTCCTGGCGGCCCCTGGCATACCCGCTCCTTCGCGCTCAGCGGCTTCCCGAAGGTCGATCTGAAATCCGTCGCGGTGGTCGTCGAGGGTCGGGTTACGGAACCAACAACTGCTCGAAACCGGTGATCGGGATGCTTGCCCCGTAGCGAACGTTCCATCCTTCGACGATCGCCACCCGCAGTAGGTCGCCGCGCACGTCACCCACCACTCGCGGGGAAGCCACACCAGGCCTGTTCTCGTAGTTGAACGAGATCACGTCGATGAACACCGGCGCCTTCAACTTCCGACCGAGGCCGAGCAACGCCTGCGCGATGGCCGGGTAAGGCGTGAACTCGGGGTTGGCCAGCCAGCCTCTGAGGTCCTGCTCGGGAACGCTGAAATCGACCCCCATCGCCGCGAGCGCCTCGATAACGGCAGGGGCGAGTGGCGGCCCGAAGCGGTCGGTGTCGATCCGCAGCATCTCGTCGTAGAGCACTGCGGCGTCAGCGCGGGCCACGTTCGCATCGTGTGCGCGGCCGAGCGCATCGAACTGCCGTGACACGGCGAACATGGCGAACACGCGGTCCAGCCAGGGGCCCGGGCAGCCGGTCCTGTTCTCCTTGCGGCTCGGGCTTGCGGCGGTGCGGAAGTCGAGGGTGATAGCCGTCTGCTCGCAGCCAGGGTGCCGTATCTCGATCAAGCCGTCGTGGCCGCCGGGCGCGCGCATGAACTGACCTGACACGAGCGGCAGCGTAGTGAAGTCCCCGATCGGCTCGGCGAGGTCGACGACGCGGGGGGTGTACTTCATCTGGGTGAGGTCCAGCCACATGGCGATCTTGCGGCCGTCGGGAGCGTTGAACACGTAGCGGCCGCCGTACTCGAGCTGCGCCGGCAGATGGACGTTGCCTGCCTTCACCCGCTCCTGGAACTGCTCGAAACCGAGACCGGCCGCTGCGCTGGTCTCCATGAGGTACGCGAAGCCGAGACTGTCCAAGGGCTCGATCAACTGGTCGGGGCGGGCTGGCGCCGTCCGATAGGCGGCCAGGTAGAAGCCGAGTGGGGAGCGGTCGGCGAAGATCCACGGGCCGACGGGACCGAACCTGCCGTCCCGCGAGATCGCGAGGTCAATGTTGTCGTCGGCTTCGCCCTTCCACGCCACGCACAGCAGCCCGTTCCCCGAGCCGATCGTCGGTGGCTGTTCGCTGATGTCGCTGAGGACGACCTTCGATTCGAGGCCTTCGACGCCGAAGCCGCCGGCCGTGTTGCCGATCAGGACGACCTGCGCGATGTTGAGGTTCTCGTTGCCCGATCCCTTCCAGGAGAAGAACAGGCGTCCGCCATGTGCGGCAAGGGAGGGCCCGTGGCTGCTGGTCTCGTTGAACGTCTTCGTGGTGAAGCTGACGCCGTCGGCGGAGAACGCGAGGTTGACGGCGTCGTTCCCCGAGCCCTTCCAAGCCAGGAAGAGCCGCCCGCCGTGTGACGCCAGCGCCGGCGCCGCCTCGCTCGTCTCACCCAGCGTGACCTTGTTCTCAAGCGCCATGGTGAACGCGCCGGCAGTGTTGCCGATCAAGGTCACCCTGGCCACGTTCAGGTGTTCGTCGAGGCCGACCCACGCCAGATAGAGCCTGCCGTCATGAGACGCGAGCGCCGGTGCGTACTCGCTCGTCTCGTTCAGCGTGGTCTTGCCCTTCCAGGTGGGCGGAAGCGGGAACTGCCTGGACGCGACATCGGCCGGCCACCAGTCGTCGCAGAACGCGATGTTGAGGCTGTCGTTGCCGGATCCCTTCCAGGCGAGATAGAGGCGTCCGCCGTTCGAGGCGATGGCCGGTGACGTGTCACTGGTCTCGGCGAGCACCGATACCTGCTCGATGCCCTCGACACCGTCGATGCCCATGACCGTCGTGGCCTGGACCTTGCCGATGTTCAGGTTGTCGTTGCCGGATCCCTTCCAGGCGATGCAGAGCTGGTCGCGGTGCAGTGCCAGCGCCGGCGTCGCCGACGTCGACTGCTCCTCGACGGTCTTCCGTTCGGCCGGACGCATGTTCGCCCCGGCGGCGAAGCCGGGCACGACGCCGTAGTTCACGCTCTGCGCGCGAAAGGCATCCGGATCCTCCGGGTCGTCGTTGTAAGGGTCGATGCGCGGATCCGGATAGGCCTCGAAGCGCAGCAGGTCGTGGAACGCGGTCTCCGCCCGAGTGGGTATGACGGTCGTCGCCTGTGCGCGGGAGGTCTGCTCCCATGCCTGTTTGAACAGGTCGACCTCGTCGTGGCCGTATCCGCTGTTCAGGAAGGACCCGCCCGCCGAGATCAGGAACGACGGCGAGTGGTGGTAGATCTCCAAACCGCCCTCCGCGTCATCTGGCGAGGCCGTCAGCCGGGGCCGGTTGCCGTGGTAGAAGCGGTGCAGCGACGGCGGGTTGTCCTGCCTCAGCGCTAGCGTGTAGACGGTGGGCGGCGGCCGGTACGCGGCCAGGGCACCCAGCAGGCCGGTGAAGGACTGGGTGTCCGGGAAGCGGGTCGGCTTGCCTGCCGCGTCGAGCAGCCCGGTACAGGCGAGGAAGAAGCCGGCTACCTGGTCGGCCTGGTCCGAATAGAGATTGTTGCGAAGGTTGGCCTGATGGTTGATCCGGTGCTGCTGCCGCCGGAACGGCGTGACCCGCCGGCCGCGATTGCTCGACAGCGCGAACTTCATCATCACGTAGTCGAGGACCATCCGCGCGGCGTCCTGCACCACCGGGTCACGCGCGAACTCATGCAAGTTGAGTATGGGGTGTAGCGCCAGACGCTGGTACGGCCGCGAGTTGAACTCGAGGAAGTCGTGGCGCAGGAACCGCTGCATCGAGTCGAGCAGGTAGGTCTTCAGCCCGCGGTTGTCGAACTTCGGGTCCGGGGTCTCGTCGAACCGGAGCTGGTTGATGAGGTACCGGCTGCTCTCGATCATGAGCAGGTGGTTCTCGGTCTCCGACCCGGCGATGTTGAGGAACGAGAACTCCACGACCTCGATCGCGGGCGGGTGCCCACCGACCAGATAGTCCGGCAGCAGATCGTCCATGATGAACTTCACCAGGTCCGGCCCCAGCTGCGCCGAATAGCGGTAGAGCAGCACTATCAGACCTTTGACGGCCATGTCGTAGTCGCGCTCGGTGCTGGCGCCCTTGGTTCCGACCAGGCCGTTTCCCCGGTTGAGCCGACGCAGCGCGGCGGGCATGGCCGTGGCGCTGGGCTCCTCGCCGGGCGGCGTGAAACCCGGATCCAGCGCGAGCATGTGGCAGTGCGCGATGAGGGTCGTCGTGTTGTCCTCGCCGGCCTGCTCGGCCTTGATGTCCTTGAGGCGCCGGGTCAGCGCGAAAAACCTGGCGATGCCGTCCGCTCTCGCCTTGTGCGTGGCGAAGGCGTTCGCGGGCGAGCCGTCGGCGGCGACCGGGTCCAGCGGATCAACATCGGCCATGGCTATCCTCGCTCGATCAGGGCGCGCAGTCGGCGACGCGCCGGTGCAGACTCACTGGTGCGCGCGCCTCCCCGTCCCTGGCCTTACGTGTCAGACCAGTTACTAGCAGCGAAGTGGCAGGGGCGCTAGCCCGCCTTCCGGTGGAATGTGGCCAGTGTCCCGTCGTGGATCTCTGTGGTTTCTTCGACTTCGTCCGGCCAGTCCACCGGGCCCCTCACCGAGGCTCTCCGCAAAGTCGCCTACGTCTCTGCCTGTGCCGGTTCCGCGTCGGGGGGCTGTGGTGTGGGCGGGGTCGGCGGCAGGCCGTTCGACGAGTTGCCGCGCCTTTACCCCGTTCGTCCGGACGAAGTATCCGACCCCGCGCATTCCGGCGGGTCAACCGATCTGATGCAAGAGTGGCCTGGTCCTACTGGGGCTCGTAGAGCCGTGCCGCGCGGGCGTTGGACGCCCGCGCGGCACGAGCGAGCTACGGCTTCGTCTGGACCCGGTCGAGCGCCGGCGGGGTGAGCGGCGCCTGCGCGCGCAGGTAGCCGGCCAGCGCGTCGGGGCCGGAGTAGACGGTCCGGTGCTGGTTGCGGGCGCCGAGCAGGGTGGTGAACCCGGGAGCGGCTTGGTTGGGCACGAACTCCTTGGACAGCGCCGCGACGCGGTAGGTGGCGTTGGGTGTGAGCCGCTTGCCGTCGATACGGATGTCTTGGAGCTTGACGCGCTGACCGACGGGCGCCTTTGGGTCGTAGCTGTAGCTGACGTTGTTCGAGACACTAAGCGGTCGGAAGGTGACGGTTCCGCCAGCGCCCTGCTGCCACTGGCTCTCCAGCAGCTGGTTGAGTTCGCGGCCGGTCACCTTGCCGCTGGTGAGTGCCGCGCCGAAACCACCGGTCTCGTGGATCACCCCGGCCATGATCTCATCGAAGAGGACGCGGCCCGGGGCGTCGGCGGGTCGGTTCGCCGTCGGCGCGTAGGTAAGGTCGCGCAGCAGGGTGTTCGGCAACACGAGCCCGACGTCGGCACCGCCGTCCTTCTGCGCTGCCCACCGGAACGCGTCGGCGGTGGCATTGCCCAGGGTCGACTCCTCCGCGTCCGCAGACGTACGGGCGAGGTCGCCAGCGATGTCGGCGACAGGTTCGTTGCGTCGCTCAGCGAGCCGGTCGCGCCAGTACTTCGCCATCCGCAGAACCTCGGGGTCCGGCGTCACGGTGCGGGTGTTGGCGTGATTGATGGCCACGGTGCGGTCGCGCAGGACGTCGCCGGTCTCGGGGTCCAGCTGCAGGTTGATCTCGCTGATGAGGCGGCCGTGGTTGGCAGCCTCGACGACCGGGCGGGGGTTGCCTGCCGGGTCGGGCAGCATGCAGTTGCCGAGGGCATGCCAGTGCCCGGTGACGACGGCGTCGACGGCGGGCGCGATTTGCTTGTTCATCTCGACCATCGGTCCAGAAGGGTTCGTGCAGTCGTTGTAGAAGTCGCCGGCCTGCGCGAATCCCTCGTGCACCACCGCGACGATGGCCTCCACGCCCTGGGCCTGCAGCTCAGCCGCGTAGCGGTTGATCTCCTGCGCCTCCGGCAGAACCCGCAACTGGTTAGAGGGCCAGTACGAGAGCCCTCCGTCGGGCGTGGTGGTCGTGGTGGCGTGGATGAAGCCCACAGGCAGCGTGCCGCCATGGCCGTCGCCGACCTGCTCGATGTGATAGGGCCTCACCACTAGTTTGTCGGTCGCGCCGTCGACGACGTTGGCCGAGTAGTAGTCGTAGTCGGCGCCGTGGAACCGCTGCCCGGTGGAGTCGGTGAAGCACAGGTCGCCGTCGGGGCGGCCCTTGCAGGTGCCCTCCATCATGTGGCGGAGGTAGTCGAGGTTGCGGTCCAGCTCGTGGTTCCCGATCGTCGAGAACTGCAGACCAATGTGGTTGAGGTACTCGATCGTCGGCTCGTTCCAGAAGAAGGCAGTCTCAAACGGCCAGCCGGAGAAGTCGTCCCCAGCCGAGAACAGGATCGAGTTCTTCTCGGGCAGGGCGGCCTGGTCGCGGAGACGGTCCAGGTGGGCTGCCAGGTAGGCGCCGCCGCCGACGGTCTGGGTCGCCTCACCGGCGTGGGCGCCCGGCACCGTCGTGGTGTAGTCGCCGAAGTAGCCGTGGAGGTCGGTGATCGACAGTAGCTGCACCGGGACGGGGTCAGTCGCTTCGGCGGCGGTGTCATCCGCCATGACGGCAGCGGGCGACGCCAAAGTCAGGACGAGGCCTGCGGCGATCGCGGTGGCCAGTCGACGCCACCGAGGGCGACTGATCCGCAAGCGGGCGTTGGACATCGTGCTACGGCTCCTTGTGAGAGGTAAGTGGCCACTGAGGACTCGTCATGCCCACATCCAGGCAACGCGACACCGAGCTAACGGCCGCCGTGAGTGTTCTGTCGAGATGCGAACTTTGGGTGACATACGAGCGCCAGGAGCCGGAACTTCCTTTCCTGCCTCGCCGTGCCCGACCCGTGCCCGATGGGAGCGTCGCGGGGTTCAACGGCGGCCTGTTGCTGGCCTGTTGCATGACGTCGACTGATCCCTTCCGTGCGCGACAGCCAGGTAGCACGATCACTCACCACCGTGATCAATCCGATTCCCAAGCCGAGAACGCGAGTTCGATCTCGTCACCCGACGAGCGGCGGTGGAGATTGGGGGTGAGGAAGCCTCACGGATGTTCAGAGCTATGGTCGTTGACGTCCCCGATGTGCTCGTGGTCGGCGGAGTCGCTCACAACCACCCATTCGATGCCCGGCCGGAAAGGTCGGCGCCATGGCCGTGGTTCGGGGGTCTGGGCTGCTCAGTCAGGTCATCGAGCGCGGCCATCGGGCCGTCTCATGAGGTTTTGCGAACTCACCCGGGGTCTTCGTCCGCTCCTGCGGTTGGCGCGGGACGAGTGCGCCTTATCCGCGGCGACCGCGTCGGGGCGAGTGCGCGGGCGGCCTACCGGCCCGCGCACCTTGATGCGTTCCAGGACAGCGGTGAAGCGGGGACTGTCGGCGGCTTGGCCGGGCGTGAGGACGAAGGACAGCGGACGGCAACGGTGGTCCGCCGACAGGTGTACCTTGCTGGTCAACCCGCCGCGGGAGGGGCCCAGTTCGGCGGCGCGGAGACGGGCCTTGCGACGGCGGCGCCGGCGCCGGCGCTCCTCACGGTCCTCGTCGGGCGCCTCGCCCCGGTCGGCTAGCTGGTCGTTTTGCCCCTTTGGAGAAGCCCGTTACCTTCTTCCTGGCCTCGCAACGAGGCCCCCGGCCTTCGACCCCGGCATGACTTGAATCCCCGGTCGATGATGATCGAAAAGGTGGTGTCACCGGGCGTCGGAGGCATTGGCAGACCGCTGATTAGAGGCCCGAGCACCGATCCCGGACCGGGTGAGGCAGTCTCTTCGTAACGTGGATGCCGGCACGCTGATGCCACAGGTGAGGCCGGGAAGAGCGCGAGTACAGGAGCAAGTACGTGACCGGTGACGGCGACATCGACGTGGCAAGGGAGCGTGGTCGTCCCGGGCACCGAGGCGGCCGCACTGATCATCCCCAGTCTCGTCTCCACACTCGGCTCCGTGTTGGACCAACGCAGACTCCTCGCGACCCGGATCGAGGAACTCCTGCGGACACCTGGCCGCTTACGCCGGCCTGGCCCCGGTCACTCGCACCTCCGGCCCCTCCATCCGCGGCGAACACCCCGCCCGGCGAGGCAATAAGCAGCTCAAACGTGCCTTCTACCTCGCTGCGTTCGCCTCACTCTCACAACCGGAGTCACGGGCCTACTACGACAGGAAACGCCGTGAGGGAAAGCACCACGTCGCAGCCCTGATCGCCCTCGCCCGACGCCGCATCGATGTACTCTTCGCCATGCTCCGAGACGGCACGTTCTACGAGTCCCCGGCCCCCGTCACGGCTTGACGAAGCCCATAGAGGCACCTTTTCCCGAGCGCGGCAAAACATCGCCGGCATCCAAGGGCGGGCTCGCCCATAAGGCAGGCAGACATCGGGAGCGCAATTAGCGATATACGGAACGGCGGAATGCATGATACGTCATACGGTCAGCCGTCATGGATTCAGTCGTAGGGGCATAGCTTCACCAAGCAAGTCAAGACTTATCTTTAGGGAACTTTGACCATATGGTGTGGCTCGAATCGAGGGAGCCCCCCTGTTGTCGAAAATGAATGATCCCGCTGTGCGTGCGGTTGAATCGGAGCAGGATTATGTGTCCTCCTTGTATGAGTTGCTCACCGAGCGGCTTTCCGAGGCGCGAGTACACCGAGCGAGTCTGCTGAAGGCCCCGGCGGACAGCGCCGGTGAGGCATACGAGAGAGAAATCGCCGCCGAGAGTCTGGCCAAGGAAATCGGCCGGCTGGAGGGCGCCGAAAAGGGGCTGGTCTTCGGGCGCATCGACTGGACGGATGGCACGGCCCTGCGCATCGGGCGGATCGGACTGCATACGGAGGAGGATGACCTGCCTCTGCTCGTGGACTGGCGCGCGAACGCGGCGCGGCCCTTCTACGAGGCGACACCGGTCCACCCGATGGACCTGCGGCGGCGCCGGCACCTGCGCCTCGAGGAGCGCACGGTCATCTCGGTGAGCGACGAACTGCTGGACGGGACCGCCCCGACCGACGAGGACGTCGTGGGGGACGGCCCGTTGACCGAGGCTCTGTCGGCACGGCGTACGGGCAGGATGCACGCGGCCGTCGCGACGCTGCAGGCCGAGCAGGACGAGATCGTCCGCTCCGCCCACCGCGGGGTGACCTGGTGCAGGGCGGGCCCGGCACCGGCAAGACGGTGGTCGCCCTGCACCGGGCGGCCTATGTCCTGTACGCGTTCCCGCGCGCCGCGGAGGAGGGTGTCCTGGTGGTGGGCCAGAACGCCCCGTTCCTCGACTACATCTCCCAGGTCCTTCCCTCGCTCGGAGAGAACGACGTCGTTCTGGCGACCTGCCGGAACTGGCCGGAGTATCCACGGACACGGTGGACCCGTTCGATACGGCGCGTCTCAAGGGCAGCTCCGACCTCGCCGACGCCTTGGCCGGCCTGCTGCGCGTCCACCAAGCCCCCGCCGGTGACTTCACCGTACGGGTCGGACAGGAACTGGTTCACCTGTCCGGCGAGGCAGTCGCCACGGCACGCGACGCCGCCGTGGCAGCCGCACCGGGGCACAACCCCGCGCGCCAGGTGTTCAGGGAGCTCTTGGTCGACGCCGTCACCGACGCGATGCAACGAGACATGGGCGACCTCCTGGAGGACGAGCTCCTCCAGGCCGCCCGTGTAGCCCCTGCCGCCCAGGACGAAGCCCCAGTCCCCGTTCGACCTGCGGCGGAAGGAGCCGAGCACCAATGCGGCCGAGAGCGACGACCGCACGGTGGTGGTCGTGCTGGAGGAGGTGACCGCCTGGAGCGCGGTGGTGCGGTGCGGCGGACCCGGGCACGCCGCAGGAGCGGTGTTGCTGAGCCTGCTGGCTCGGGGGTGCGGGTCCACGTGATCGCGCTTGGCGTCACATAGTGGTGCACCGCCACTCTCCCGAACAGCTGACGCCTGCTGGACTTCGAGGGCGGCAGGGCCCTCTTCTGACCGCCACAGGGGTTGGTGACCCGGTCGACCGGGTAGCGAATCCGCGACATCAGCCGAGTTGCGGCATGGGACGGGGGGCGCTGGCGATGTCCGACGAGGGCAGACCGGATCGGCTGCTGGACATGTTCAACATGCCTGAGTTGGTGCTGCTGGAGCCGGAGGAGACGGCGCCCACGTTCATGGGCCCGCTGCACGGCGCTCCGGCGGTGGGGATCCTTGTCGGCACCGGTAACACGCGGCTCGCCGACGTGTACTCCACCAGTGGACGGCGCGGGGCCGTGTACACCCTCGTCGATCCGGCGTGGCGAACGGCTCTCCGCGTGGCGATCCATGCCCGCCTTTTTGGCAAGACCCGGTTCCTGTTCACGGACAACCGCGATCGCGAAGTGGGCTCGGCAGAAGCGCGCAACGCCCTGGTGACCACCCTGGGGCTGCAGTTGCGCGTGGCCGGTTCGGATGAGCTGCTGTGCCTGGATCGGACGGCACTGGCCGGGCGGACGTGGCTGATCAGGGACGAGTCGGAGGCCGAACTGGGGCGGGTGAAGGTCTCCCCGATAGGGACAAGCCGGCGTCAGAGCTACCACATCGTCTTCGACCGCCGGCTCACCCTGTCGCAGCGCCGAGCGATCGTCGGGACCGCGATAGGCCTACAGTCCCTGCGGCGGTGGAGCAGGGGTGAGGATGTCCCGTGAGGACACCCTGCGCAGCCACGCGACGGGGTACCCGGATTTCAGTGCCACCCCTGGGGTCAGGACTCCGACCCGCTGAAGAAGGGATATTCCGCTGAATCCTCGCCAGGCGCTAGCGCCAGGAGCAGCCTCTCTCGGAAGTACGAGCGGACCTCATCGACAGCGCACGGAGGGGTCGCCCAGGTGAAGTGACGCTGTCGATCTCGCGGACGCCCTGTCTTGTGCCCGCGGCTCCCGAAGCGGCGCGGTCCCCTGGGCAGGGCTGCGTCGTTCTCGCGGTCGGCCCGACGTGGCCGGTATGGGCCTGATATGCAGGCTTGGCCGTGGTGATGATTCGTGATGGACCGGCAGGCACACGCGCAGGCACGGCTCCCGGTGATCATGGAGTGTCGAGTTCGCTGATCACCACGACGGAAGACCGTGCCTGCTGCGTCATCATCGCCCATCCCTGCCGGGCTGGGCCAACTCGCCGGTTCCGATCCGGCCCGCTCCGATGAACTGCCCGACCTGCTGGACCAGCTGCGCCGCCTGCCCGACCCGCGCCGCCCGCGGGGCCGACGCCACCCGCTGTCGTACGTCCTGGCCCTGGCTGCCTGCTCGGTCCTGGCCGGAGCAAAGTCCCTCACCGCAATCGCCGAGTGTGGGCCGCCGACGCCCCTGACCGGCTCCTTCTCCGCTGCGGGGCCACGCTGCGCGATCCGGACCGGCCCTACCGGGCGCCCAGCGAGGCGACCGTGCGCCGGGTACTGCAGCGCATCGACGGCGACACGCTCGACGCGGCGATCGGCGGCTGGCTCACTGCTAGTGCGGACGCCTGCCGCGCCGTCGGCGAGGACAGACACCTGCCGTCCCGCCCGGTGCGGGCGGCGGTCGCGGTGGACGGCAAATCCGTGCGCGGCGCGATCTGCGCCGACGGCCGCTGCGTCCACCTGCTGTCCGCTCTGCGCGACGATGGCATCGTGCTCGCCCAGCGCGAGGTCGACGCGAAGAGCAATGAGATCACCGCGTTCCGGCCGCTGCTGGACCCGCTGGACCTGACCGGCGCGGTGGTGACCTTCGACGCCCTGCTCACCCAGACCGACCACGCGAAGTTCCTGGTCGAGGAGAAAGACGCGCACTACATCGCCGTGCTCAAGGGCAACCACCCGACCCTGCAGGCGCTGGTGAAGGATCTTCCCTGGAAAATGGTGCCGCTGATGGACCGCACCTGGGCCGCCGTCCACGGCCGCGACGAGATCCGCCGCCTGAAGGAGCCCCCGAAGCGCTGCAGGATGCCCTGGAGAGACTGGCCGAGCACCAGGCCGTCCTGCGGGCCCGCATCCTGCCCGACGGCCGGCAGCACATCCTGCCCCTGGACGATCCGCAGGCGATACCGCACCTGCGGGTCACCGACCTGCGCGACGCCGACGAGGAGACGGCCGCCGCACGGCTCGCCGAGATCCGGCACGAGATGAGCACCCAGGGCCCCGACCCGTCCCAGAGCTGCGGCCTGGACATAAGCCTGACCCTTATGCCTGGCGGTCGCGCGCGGCTGCACTCCTCCACCAGCCTGTTCATCATCGACGGCTGGTCCTCCAGCGTTCGCCCTGGTCTCCGACTACAACGCCGTTCTCGCGCCCCTGGACATCGACTACGGCGACTACGTGACGACCCTGCGGGACCTGCCCGGCACACAGGCGTGGGAGCAGGACCGCGACTGGTGGTGGGACCGGCTCGACGGCTTCCCCCTGCCGCCGGCCCTGCCGCTGGTGGCCGACCCCGGGGGGTGCGCCCCACCCTGATGGGCACCCGGCAGGCGGTACTGGACCCGCAGTGCTGGTCGGCGCTGCGCCGTCTGTGCACCGAACACGGCGTGACCCCGCGGCGATGTTCGCCGCGTTCGCCGCGTTCGCCGCGGCCGTCGCCCGGGCCTGCGGCCACCGCCGCTTCCTGCTCAACACCCTGCAGCTGAACCGGCTTCCGCTCCATCCCGACGTGTCCAGGCTGGTTGGGGCCTTCTCCTCCACCATGCTGCTGCCCGTCGACCTTCCGCCGGCCCCGGTCTTCGCCGACCTCGCCACCCGGGCCCAGCAGGACATCGGCGACGCGCTCGCCCACAATCTGATCACCGGGGTGGAGGTCTCCCGCGAACTGGGCCGTCGGCGAGGCACCCACCGCCCGGTGGCCCCGTCGTCTTCCAGTCGACCCTGGGCGTGGACGCGGCACTGGGCAGCGAGGTGCCGCAGGAGGCCGGACCGCTCGGAGTGATCGACCTGCTGAGCCACCACCAGCAGCTGCGCACGCCTCAGGTGGCCCTGGAGGTCCGGCTGTTCGAGCTGCGTGGCGAACTCGTCGTCGCCTTCTGGCTGGTGGAGGAACTGTTCGCGGGCAAGGACGTCGACCGTATGTTCGGCGATCTCATGGCCACCGTGGAGTCGCTGGCCAGACGGAGGCTGGTCCGCCCTGGTCGGACTGCCCGAGGCGGTCGACGGTGAGCAGGCGGAGACGACCCGGCTGGCACCCGGACGACGCCTGTCCGTACCCGCGACGGCGGCCGACGGAGCGGAGCCGGGACCGCCCCGGGACGAGGTGGAACGGGCCGTCGCCGCGCACTGGCAGAAGCTGCTGGACTGTGCGGTAGACGAGCGCACCGCCGACTTCTTCGCGCTCGGCGGCGACTCGCTGCTCGCCGTGCGGATGCTCGCATCACTCGCCCGGGAGGGACTGGGGCGGGTGACACCGCGCCGCTTCCTCCGGCAGCCGACGGTGGCGGGACTCGCCGCCGCGTTGCGGGAACCGGACGAACGGTGAGTGGAGTGGGGGGGGGGGGGGGGCCGCCCCCCCCCCACTCCGGGGTCAGCCGCCCAGGCCGGCGTCCTCGCGGAAGAGTTCCTGGTCCAGCCAGACCGCGGCACGGGCGCCGTCGGCGGCCCCCGTGATCACGAAGGTGAGAGCGTCCGGCAACGCCTCCAGACGGGCGGTGTCCCCGGCCGCGTACACACCCGGCACGGACGTGCGCTGAAACTCGTCCACCCGCACACAGCCGTCCGGCAGGATCCGGCACCCCAACTGCTGGGCCAGCAGGGAGTGCTGGTGGGTGGGCGCCCGATGGTAGACGCCTTGCCGTTCGAGGACCCGGCCGTCGGCGAGGACCAGGCGGAGTGCACCTGCCTCGCCCTCGATCCGGGTCACGGCCGTCTCCTCCACGGTGATACCGGCATCGGCGAGCTTGCCCGTGGCCTGTTCGGGCACCGGGTGTCCGTTGGTGCACACGACCACGTCGTCACTGAAGCGGTCGGCCACGTACAGGGCCTGCATGACCTGCGGCAGTTCATGCCCCAGGACGGCCAGGCTCATCCCGCTGGTCTCCCAGCCGTGGCAGAACGGGCAGTGGTACACCCCCCGGCCGAACAGCGCGGACAGCCCTTCCAGTTGCTCGTCGAGCACGTCGACCTGCCCCGTGGCGAGGACCAGTTTGCGGGTCCGCTCCACCGCGCCGTCCGTCAGTGTCAGGGCGAACCCCGGCGGCTCGGACACGGCGGCCGTGACGGTCGCCTCACGCAGTTCCACGTTCGGGTAGGCGGTGAGCTGCTCCCGGCCTATGCGGCGCAGTTCTGCGGGCGGGAACCCGTCACGGCTGAGAAACATGTGCATCTGCGCCGCGGGCGCGTTGCGCGGGCGGCCCGAGTCCAGCAGGAGGACCCGCCTGCGCTGACGCCCTGACACCAGCGCGGCGTTGAGACCCGCGGGCCCCCCGCCGATCACGATCACGTCGTACATCGTCTGTCACTTCCTCCGTAGTGCTCCACCGTTTCAGTTACCGGCTGGCGGTGGGGAAGGCGAGGAATAAAGGTGTAGGGACCCTCGTGTCGCATTTTCGATGTGGTCGCACAGGCCGAGCCGCGGCACGGCGCGGGTGGCGTGGGTGCTGGGCGGCGCGGAGGCCGCCGGACTGGTGGCGGCGGCCGATGGGGACGTGCGGCGACGCGGGGTCTGGTGCGGGCAGGAGCGCTCTTCCCGCGCTCCGCCGGGCGAGCGCTTCCGTCGGGTGCTTCGCTGCTCGGGGGTGCGCACGGTTCGCCGTCGCTCTGGGATGGGCGTCCGGGCACGCCAGGCGTGCCCGGACGGCCGAGGAAGCGGTGTGGGTCACCAACTGCTCTTGGTCACGCCGGGGAGCTCGCCCGCGTGGGCCATCTCGCGTACGCGGATGCGGGACAGGCCGAAGGCGCGCAGGTGGCCGCGGGGGCGCCCGTCCACGGAGTCACGGTTGCGCAGGCGGGTGGCGCTGGCGTCGCGGGGCTGCCGGCGCAGTTCCCTCTGGGCGGCGGCGCGTTCGTCGTCGGATGCCCGGGGTGACGAGATGATCGCCTTCAGCTCGGCGCGGCGCGCGGCATGGCGGGCCACGATGAGGCGCCGCTGCTCGTTCTTAGCGATCTTGCTCTTCTTCGCCATCAGACCCTCCCGCCCCGGGCGCGGATGCGGGCCACCGCGGCTTCGATGCCGATCGTGTCGACCGTCTTGATGCCCTTGGCGGAGAGGGTGAGCAGGACGTGGCGGCCTTCGCTCGGCAGCCAGTAGCGCTTGCGCTGGATGTTGGGGTCGAAGCGGCGCTTGCTGCGCCGGTGGGAGTGGGAGATGTGATGGCCGAAGCCGGGCTGTCGATCGGTGAGTTGGCAGTGGGCGGACATGTTTCCTCCTCGTGTGTGGATCGTGGTCCCGTGTGCGGTTTCTTGGGGGGGCGGGCGATTGCGACCTGGTACGGGGCAGCACAGTAGCAGCTAGATGAAAATGAAAACCAATCTCTTGTATAGTGCGTGTCCATGTCCAGAAACGAACTGCGTCCGATCATCAAGCTCAGGTCCACCGCTGGCACCGGCTACACCTATGTGACCCGCAAGAACCGCCGTAACGACCCCGACCGGCTGACGTTGCGCAAGTACGACCCGGTCGTCGGCCGCCACGTCGACTTTCGTGAGGAGCGCTGAGTACCGTGAAGCCCGGAATCCACCCCGAGTACCGCTCGGTCGTCTTCCGTGACCGGGTCGCCGACTTCGCCTTCCTCACCCGGTCGACGGCCACCAGTGACAAGACCGTCGAGTGGGAGGACGGCAACACCTACCCGGTCATCGACGTCGAGATCTCCTCGGCGAGCCATCCCTTCTACACCGGCACCCAGCGGGTCCTGGACACCGCGGGGCGCGTCGAGCGCTTCGAGCGGCGCTACGGACGCGGACAGGGCCGGCAGTGAGCAGGGACCAGGCGCGGCTGCCGGTCGCGATCGTCGCCGGGTTGCACGCCGACGCCCGCAGGGCCGCTGTCCAGGAAATCCTGCGCACGGTGCCCCGCTCGGTCGCGCTGCACCACGACCTGACGTCCGCCGTCGACAGTACGGTGCACCGCACCGTACGCGATGCCGGCGGCCTGCTGGGCAGCGGTGACGCGCCCCTGGTGAACGACTGCGCGTGCTGCGCGCTGCGCGAGGACCTCGTCCCTGAACTGCTGCGGCTGGCCGAGGAGGGAACGCACCGGCTGGCCGTCGTGGAACTGTGGGACTCCGTCGAACCCCAGGGCATGGCCGCGGTCATCGCCGCCGCGGGCGTACCGCTGGCGCTGACCGGGGTCGCCACCGCGGTCGACCCGGCACTCGTCCTGCCCTACCTGTCCAACGGCGACGACCTGGCCGACGTCGGCCTCGCCGCCGCCCCGACCGACCAGCGCACCATCGCCGACACCTTCGCCCGGCAACTGGAATACCCCACGGTGATCGCACTCGCCGAGGACGGCTCGGGCGCTGCGGGCGGCGAGCCCGCCGACGAGACCGACCACGCGCTGCTCGCCCAGCTCACGCCGGGCGCACGAAAGGTACGCGTGGGAAGCGCTGCCCTGCAGACCGCTCTGCTGGCGGGCTTCGACGTGGACGCGGCCGCCGCTCGCCTGCATCCCGCGTGCGCGCTGTTGCCGCAGGAGTGCGACGAGCACGGCGTGAGCACCTTCGTCTGGCGGCGGACACGCCCCTTCCACCCGCAGCGCCTCTACGCGGCGCTGGAGGACCTGACCTGTGCCGCCGCCCGCAGCCGTGGGCGGTTCTGGCTGGCGGACCGCCCCGACACCCTGCTGTCGTGGGACGCCGCCGGCGGCGCGCTGTGCGTGGAGTCGGCCGGACCCTGGCTGGCGGCCCTGCCCGATGCCGCCTGGGAGATGGTATCCGCCGAACGCCGCCTGGCCGCCTCGGTGGACTGGCACCCCGAACACGGCGACCGCTGCCAGTACTTCACCTTCACCTCGCCCGGTCTGGACAGTGACGGTCTGCAGGCGCTGCTCGACTCGTGTCTGCTCACCGACGACGAGTACGCGGCCGGCACCGATCGTTGGAAGCAACTTCCGCACGCGTTCGACGACTTGCTCGACCCAGTGTCCTGAACCGCGACCGTCCGCGCATTCCACCGCACCCCCTTGAGAGAGGATCCGACCATGCCCCGTCGCCCAAGCACCCGGCGGCAGACCGCCAAGCCGCAGCGAGCCAACCCGCTGGACGCCGCTGGCATCACATACGTCGACTACAAGGACACCGAACTGCTGCGGAAGTTCATCTCCGACCGCGGGAAGATCCGCAGCCGTCGGGTGACGCGCGTGACGCGTCAGCAGCAGCGGCAGATAGGGCAGGCCATCAAGAACGCACGCGAGATGGCACTCCTTCCCTACAGTTCCCGATAGCCGGGACAGCGTTGAGTCAACGCTGCTCGTACGGGTTTGACGGCTCCTCGACCCCTCTGACCTCCTTCGCGTCCAGCAGCGGGGGCCAGGCCGCCGAGGAGCCCAGCCTGCCCTTGGGGCGCCAGATGCCCGTGACCGTCACCCACGCGTCCGTCGCCGGGGCGTCCGCGCCGCGGAGCTCCACCTTGCTCGTGGTCGCGTCGGCCGCGCAGCACGAGACCAGGAGCCGGGTGATGTACCACGCGCCGTCGTCCCCGTGCGTGACGAAGCCGGTCAGCCGGACCGTACGGCCCTTCAACGAGCGATCGCTGTCGTAGACCGCCCGGGAGGTGAAGGCGGCGACGCTCAGGTCCACCGGGTCGCCGGACGGCAGTGGCGGGAACGTCCCGACGCCCTGGGCCGCGCGCCGCGCGTCCTCCCGCCCGCGCTGTAGGAGCCGAGCGCGGGCGGCGGGAAGAGCAGCAGCGCGGTGGCGGGGAGGGCGAGCAGCCAGGCGAGGCGCGGGCCGGTCGTGCCGGGCCGCCACCATCAGCGGCTGGCCGGGGAAGGCGATGGACGTGGCGACCAGCACGACGGGGTTGATCGCGGGCGCGGACAGCAGGAACGCGAGCGCTGCGGCCGGGGCTACCCCGCGCCGCATCAGGCTTCTGGCCACCGGTACGGACGCGCACTCGCACCCGGGCAGCACGGCGCCGGCCGCGCCCGCGACGGGCACGGCGAGCGCAGTCCTGCGCGGCAGCAGACGGCTGAAGACGCGCTCGGGCACGAAGGCGCCGATGGCGGAGACCAGCGTGCCCAGCAGCAGGAAGGGAACTCCCTGGACGACGACGGCGGTGAACACCGTCCACCAGGCGGCGACGGGCGGGGTGTAGAGGTCGAGTGCGATCACCGGGCCGAGGATCAGCACGACCGCGAGGATCGTGGCGAGCGCGACACCGCCGACGACGACCTACACGAGCGTCCTGACGGCGAGGCGGACGGTGTCGAAGAACCCGTACCGGTTCTCGATGTACTCCTGATCGCTCACGTCACTCGCTTGGCCGTACGACACCACGGACGCGCCGCATAGTAGCGACGGAGGCCGTGCGCCGGTCTCTTCGGGGCTCCGGGCGTGCCGGTCCTCTCCCATGGCGGTCTGGCGGATCGGTGTCCGTACCGGGTCGGGCGGCGCCGTGGCTGCGTTCGCCGCCCGACCCGGGGTCTTCAGACGCCCGCCACGGGCTCGGGATGCTCGTGCTCGCAGGTGTCGTCGATGCCGTAGGTGTCCCAGGCGGGGAACGGGTCGACGGGCGGCAGGTTCTCGCCGTCGGCCATGAGGCAGTCGCCCAGTGCCGTGTGCAGTGCGTCCGCGTGCAGATGAGTGCCGATGAAGACCAGTTCCTGGCCTTCCGGGCTGTCGGTGTCGCGGGCGGCGGAGGGCTCGAAGCGTGCGACGGAGCCGGCCTGTGACCACAGGCCCGTCACCTGTGGCCGGCTGGCCAGCGTGAAGAACCCCTTGGAGCGCAGGATCTGCCCGTACGCGCCGCTGTCGAGTTCCTCGGTCACGAACGTCCACAGTCGGCCGGGGTGGAACGGCAGTTCGGAGCGGAAGACGGTCGAGGAGATCCCGTACTCCTCCGTCTCGGGGACGTGGTCGCCGTTGAGCTCCCGCACCCAGCCGGGGGCCTGTTGGGCGCGTTCCAGGTCGAACAGCCCAGTGCCCAGTACGTCTGCGGCCTGCACGCGGCCGTGGACGGCCGGGACGACGCGCGCGACCGGATTGAGGCGGGTGAGCGTCGCCCGTAGCCGGTCCGCCGACTCCTCGTCGACGAGGTCGAGTTTGTTGAGCACGATGACGTCGGCGAACTCGATCTGGTCCATCAGCAGGTCGCTGACGGTGCGTTCGTCGTCCTCGTACTGGTCCAGGCCGCGCTCGACGAGTTCGTCGCCGCTTGTCAGTTCGGGCAGGAAGTTCGCGGCGTCGACGACCGTGACCATGGTGTCCAGGCGGGCGATCTCGCCGAGGGTGGCGCCATCGTCGCGGGCGAAGGCGAAGGTCGCGGCCACGGGCATGGGTTCGGAGATGCCGGACGACTCGATGAGCAGGTAGTCGAAGCGGCCCTCGCGGGCCAGCCGATCCACCTCCTGAAGCAGGTCGTCGCGCAGGGTGCAGCAGATGCAGCCGTTGGTCATCTCGACCAGGCGTTCCTCGGTGCGCGACAGTGCGGCTTCGCCGCCGCGCACCAGGGCGGCGTCGATGTTGACCTCGCTCATGTCGTTGACGATGACCGCGACGCGCAGTCCCTCGCGGTTGCCGAGCACGTGGTTGAGGAGGGTTGTCTTGCCCGCGCCGAGGAATCCGGACAGGACGGTGACGGGCAGTCGGTCGTAGCGCATGAACGGTCAGCCCTCGGGGCGCAGCAGGCCGCGCTCGTACGCCTTCACCAGCCGCTGGGGCACCAGGTAGGGGACGCCGTCGACGGTGACCGGCACGAGCGTCGGCGTGGCCGCCTTCCACTGGGCGCGGCGGTGGCGGGTGTTGCTCCGGGACATCTTGCGCTTGGGCACGGCCATGGGGTCCTCCTGAATCGGTGAGCACGCAGGACGTTACATGAAAACGAATCTCATTACTAATTGGCTGGCCGGCTGACGAGCTCGGGGGAGTGGGCGGCAGCGCGTGCGTGCGGACGCGCACACCCGTCGGCTGGCGGGCGCTCCCGTCGGTCAGGCGGATTGCGGCGCCGGCCTCCTGGCTCCCCACCGCCGGGCGCGGTAACTGCCTGCCAGTCGGCAGACGACGTAGAGGGTGAACGAGATCGTCGTGACGTAACGACTCGGTCGGCGATAGTTGATCGCGGGCCGGCCGTGACATGAGGACGGCCGCGCGGGTTCTTCGAGTGTGACCAAGAAGTGGGCCCGCGCGGCCTTGTCCCATCCTGCCTTCACCGGCGTCTCGCGCCAACATCTCGGCGATCTGATCGAGGAGTTGGCCGATCCGTGGCGCTCTTTGCGCGAAGCGGCACTGCATGAACGACGCGGCGGTAAGCGGCTGAGGGCGGCGGGGGCCGGCCCGAAACAGGAGCCGGCCTTCACCGACCGCGTCGTGCTCACCCTGGTCCACCTGCGCACGCACCTGCCGCATGCCGCACCGGCCGAGCTGTACGGCGTCGGCCGCTCCACCGTCAGCGAGGCGATCGGCCAGATCCGCCCCCTGCTCGCCCGGCGTGGCTTCGCCGTCCCTGACCGGCCCGGGCTGCGGCTGCGCACCCTGGCCGACGTGTTCGCCTACGCCGCCGCCGAAGGCGTCACCCTGCGCATCGACGGCATGGAGAGCCAGGTCCGCCGCCCGAGGGCGCACCGGCCCGGACGCCGCGCGTTCGTCTCCGGCAAGGCGAAGCAGAACACCATCAAGACCACCACCATCAGCGACGGCCAGGGCCGCACCCTGTGGAACGGCGCAGACCGGCCGGGACGCATGCACGACCAGACCGCCATGCGCACCGAAGGCATCGCCGAGCAGTTGCGCCTGCACCCGGGCGTGCAAGCCGAGGTCGACGAGGGGTACCGGGGCCTGGCAGGCGAGTTCCCCGGCCAGGTCACCGCCCCGCCGAAGAAGCCCAAGGACGACGCCCCCGACGGGGAGAAGCGGGCCTGGCGCGAGATGCGGCGCCGCCAGTCCTCCCGCCGCATCGTCGTCCGAGCACGCCCACGCCGAGATGCGCCACTGGCGGCCACTGCAGCGCTACACCGGACACCGCGAGACCTACGCCGAAACCCACCGGGCCATCGCCGGCCTGGTCTCCGACCGCGCCGCCCGGCGCCCCACCCGGCCCGCACACAGCACCGAACTGGTGCTCGCCCGGCAGTCTGCCTGCTGATCACCCGCCAGCCGAACCGCCAGGCCGGCACGCCCCAACCTCAATCGCCGACCGAGTCGTTAAGGTGCCGGACCACGGCCTTGGGTCCTTGGGGACCACCAAACAGCCGTTGGCGCGAAGATTGATCACGGTGAACGGCTTGCGCAAGCGCCCCAGTCCCACCCGCCTATGGTCGTAGGCCGTGCATCAGGTTGGAGATGAGTCCGGCCACGAATTCCTCGGTGACGGGCTCGTCGGGGATCAGCAGCCGGTGGTAGCAGGCGCCCCAGAGTTGGTCGACGACGATGCGTGGGTCCACGTCGGCCCGCAGTTGGCCGCGTTGCTGGGCGCGTTGTAGGACGTCGACGGCCAGGCGGCGGCGCGGACCGGAGTAGTGCTCGCGGAAGGCGGTGGCGAGGTCTGGGTCAGTCTGCGCCGCGCCGACCAGTTCGGTGACGATGCGGCCGGCTGGGGTGTCCGCGGTGAGGTGGACGAAAGCGCGCAGCTGGGTGAGCAGGTCGGCCTCGATGTCGCCAGTGTCGGGGAAAGCGAGCGTGTTCTCGACCGCGGTGAAGTATCCGTCGAGGGCGAGCGCGCCCTTTGAGGGCCACCACTTGTAGATCGACATCTTGCTGACGCCCGCCGTCGTGGCGACCCGCTCGATGGTGAAGCCTGTCATGCCTTCGTCGAACAGCAGTGTGCCGGCGGCGGAGAGGATGTCGCGGCGCACCTCGTCGGCCGGTCGCCTGCCCCGGCCGCGCCGTACGGGTGCGCCGCCCTCCGGGGTAGAGCTGGTGCTTGAACTTGCTGTCGATGCCCTGGCCACCGCGGCCTCCTCGGGTCGGTCCGATGCGTCTTCTCCAGTTTATATGGACGCAGCGTCTACATCTCGCTAATATGGACGCATCGTCCATTACCGGCCGGACGCCTCCGGCCGCCGAAAGGAGTCCTGCCATGACCAGCACCAACACCAGGACCGTCACCCCGCGCGTCGCCGTCGTCACCGGTGGGTCCGGCGGCATCGGCCGGGTTGCCGCCGAGCGCCTGGCCGACGACGGCCTGGCCGTCGTCGTCTCCTACTCAGGCAACCCGGCCCCCGCCGAGGAGGCGGCGCAGGCGATCGAGAAGGCGGGCGGCACCGCCATCGCCGTCAAGGCAGACGTCGCCGACGAGACCGAGGTGACCGCCCTGTTCGACGCGGCCGAGGAGCGCTTCGGCGGCGTCGACGTCGTGGTGCATGCGGCCGGGATCATGCTGCTCGCGCCGATGGTCGAACTCGACCTCGCCGACTTCGACCGGATGCACCGCATCAACGTGCGCGGCACCTTCGTCGTCGGCCAGCAGGCCGCCCG
The DNA here is from genome assembly GCF_042896465.1 of Streptomyces sp. NPDC001292. Taxonomy (NCBI): domain Bacteria; kingdom Bacillati; phylum Actinomycetota; class Actinomycetes; order Kitasatosporales; family Streptomycetaceae; genus Streptomyces; species Streptomyces sp. NPDC001292. The sequence continues at coordinate 26,948 of NZ_JBIAXG010000045.1, read as the reverse complement.
CCGCGTCCGCCCCGGCGGTGCGATCGTCAACTTCTCCAGCTCGGTCACGAAGATCGCTCTGCCGAACTACGCCGCCTACGCCGCCACCAAGGGCGCCGTCGACGCCATGACGCTGATCCTCGCCAAGGAACTGCGCGGCCGCGACATCACCGTCAACGCCGTCGCCCCCGGCCCGACCGCGACCGCCTTGTTCCTGGACGGCAAGCCGGACGCTGTCGTCGAGCACCTGACGAAGATGTCGCCCCTGGAGCGACTGGGCACCCCCGACGACATTGCCGAGGTCGTCTCCTTCCTGGCCGGCCCGGCCCGCTGGGTCAACGGCCAGGTCCTCTACGCCAACGGCGGCGTCATCTGAGCACCCGTCAACCAACCCCTTCCCAAACACTCGAAAGGAACGTGAACAGCATGTCCAAGACCGTGCTCATCACCGGTGCGTCCAGCGGCTTCGGCGCCATGACCGCACGCGCCCTCGCCGACGCCGGCCACCTCGTCTACGCCGGCATCCGCCACACCACCGGCCGCAACCGCCCCGCCGTCGCCGAGGCCGCCCGCTACGCCCACGAACACGGCGTCGACCTGCGCAGCGTCGAACTCGACGTCAGCGACCAGGCGTCCGTGGACGCAGCCATCGCCGCGATCGTCGCCGAGTCGAGCCGGATCGACGTGGTCGTGCACAACGCTGGCCACATGGTCCTGGGCCCGCTGGAGGCATTCACACCGGAACAGCTGCACGAGGTGTTCGACGTCAACGCGGCCTCCACCCAGCGCGTCAACCGCGCCGTACTGCCCCACCTGCGTCGGCAGGGCGACGGCCTGCTGGTGTGGGTCGGCTCGACCAGCACCAGCGGCGGAACCCCGCCCTACCTCGGCCCCTACTTCGCCGCCAAGGCCGCCATGGACTCCCTCGCCGTCACCTACGCCGCCGAGGTCGCCCGCTTCGGCATCGACACCACGATTGTGGTACCCGGTGCATTCACCTCCGGCACCAACCACTTCGCCCACTCCGGCCGCCCCGCCGACACCACCGTCGCCGACGCCTACGAGGCCCGCTACGCGGGACTGTCGGAGCAGGTCGGCGCACGCCTGGCGGAGATCACCCCGCCCGACGCGGACCCGGCTGAGGTCGCCGCCGCGATCGTGCGCGTCGTCGACACCCCCAAGGGGCAGCGCCCCTTCCGTGTCCACATCGACCCCGTGGACGACGGCGCCGAGACTGTCAACCGCGTCGGTGACATGGTGCGTACCGCCTTCTACCACCGCATCGGCCTCGACGACCTGCTCGTGCCGCACCTCGCCTGAGCCCGGCGCAGGACGATCGGTACAGCGGTCACCGTGAGGTTAATCTCGACCTCAGCACCGCAGCGCGGCATCGCCTGCGTCAGCTGACTCGGACCCGTCCGGCTCCCCTTCGGCCTCGCCGCACCAGATGCCGAATGGACCAGGCAGACCGGATTCTTCGGCACCGAGCAACAGCGCGCCGCCCTTCATCCGATGCGGGGCGGGGATCACCGGCCGGCCTCTTCGAGATCGTCGGCGTAGAGCTCGGCGCGCTGGGCGATGAGACGTTCGCGCAGCTCGATCTCCTCCGGGGTGACCGGTTCGCCGGGGCGGCGGATGCGAACTCGCGCTGGGCGCCGGGGCAGGTCGTCGTCGGCCGAGACGTCGGGCGCGGTCTGCTCGGCTTCGGCGAGCGCCCGGTACACCGAGGCGACCGAGGGGTGCTTGCCGACGTTCTTGCCGGTCTTGATCTCCAGCTTCTGGGCGATCTCTGGGACGGGGATGCCCTTGTCCTTGAGCGCGATGGCGAAGGTAAGCATGTCGTCGTCGATGACCTTCGGCCGACCGCCGTGGTTGCCCTTGGCGGCGGCGCTCTGCTGGCCCTCCAGGGTGATGTCGTGCTCGACGCCATGCTTGACCTGGCAGAGACAAGGATCACGGTCCCGCAGGGTTCACTGCCCACCGACCTGGCGGCATTCCTGCGCGCCACGTTCCACCAACGCGACCAACGTCCGGTCCTGATCGGGCTGATGGCCCAGGCCCTGCTCGATCCGGTCCTCGCTGTCGCGTTCCGGGGCCGTTTCCTCTTCAGCCGTCGCGCTGCGCTGCGCGAACTCCTCGACCGGGCGATCGCGCGGCGAGATCGCCGCCGACATCGACCCCGAGCTCCTCGTCGACGTCGTTTACGGCGTTCTTTGGTACCGACTGCTGCTCGACCACGCACCGCTGGACGAGGCAGCGGGCCAGCAGCTCGCGTCGCTGGTGGTTCGTGCCACTCGCTGAGTGGGGTTCCTGAATTTTCGGCTCAAGCCGGCTGCTCGGGAGTGTGGGCGATGCCGGCAGCGGCCAGGCGTTCGGCATGCTGGGTCTTGGCGCGCAGTGCGACCAAAGTTTCTTGCAGGCCGGCGACCTCGCCGAGCCAAACCTGCTGGCGTGCTGCGGCGATGCGCTCAGTCAAATTCGTCTCCAGCTCGCGCAGCAACGGAAGCCGGCTGGGCTCGGGACGCAGCATGGGGCAGCGGACACAGGCATCCGCTGCCCGGTCCTCCAGATCGACCCCCGCCAACGGCCCCGCCTCATCGAGATCATCCAGAACCTCCGCGAGCGCATCAGCGAGGCCCGCGGCAACGGCTGGCTCGGCGAAGTCGAGGGACTCCAGGTCAGCCTCGACGCCGCGGTGGCCAAGCTCTCCAGCCTCAAGAGTGCGCCCGTCGACGGCCGTCCCCAGCTGGTCGACCTGGGCGTTCCGGTCTTCACCGACACTCCAGGCGGGATGCGGCACCGTCGAGACCTGGACGGAGATCAGCAGGTGTCCTAGGCGAAACCACCGTTGCTCATCAGTAGCTGTCCGTTGACCCACTGGCCCTTTGGCGAGCAGAGGAAGTCCACGAGGTGTGCGGTGTCTCGCGGGGTACCGATGCGGTTGAGCGGTGTCTGGCGAAGTGCATGCTCGCGCACCTCGTCGGACATCCAGCCGGTGTCCACCGGCCCTGGATTGATGACGTTGGCGGTGACGCCGAGGTGAGCGAGCTCGCGAGCGGCGGCCATGGTGATGCGGTCCAAGGCTCCCTTACTCGCTCCATAGGGAAGATTGCCCACGGTGTGGTCGCTGGTGAGGCTGATGACGCGTCCGGTTCCAGGAACGCCGGTGAAACGTCGACCGTACTCGCGGATCAGTAGCCAGGTGGCGCGCGCGTTGACGGCGAAGTGGCGGTCGAAGCTCTCGACCGTGGTGTCGAGCAGGCCAGAGTCGACCGATTCGCAATGACACATCACAAGGGCTGTGATCCCGCCAAGGCGGCGCTCGGCCTCGTCGAAGATGCGGGTGGGTGTGTTCGGGTCTGTGAGGTCAGCCTCGATAGCCGCAGTGTCCGCGCCGTGCTTGGTGAGCTCCTGGGTGATTGCCTCAGTCGCTCCGTGTTCGGCTCCCCAGGCCATGCGCTGGTCATAGGGGGTCCAGTACGTGAAGGCGATGTTCCAGCCCGACGCTGCAAGTTGGCAGGCAATGCCGGCGCCGATGCCGACCGTGCGGCCGACGCCAGTCACCAGCGCCAGCGGCCGGGGCCCGTCAAAGCCATGCTCTTCTCCAGTGATCGTCACAGCATGCGATCGTTCGCTACCAGCGCGGACAGGGCAAGCGCTTTTGTTGCTTCCTGAGCATCCCGTGCTCGGGAGCCGCGCCTGCCTTCAGAAGCCTCAGTGGTCGGCGCTGGAAGTCCTTCGGGGGTTGATCATGCTGCTTGGGCGGCGGAGGATTCTTCCTGTTGATCGGCGTTGTGCCGGTCGAGCCTGGCCAGCAGATCGTCCAGGTCGGAGGCGGTGAACTTCCACTGGAACGGCTCTGTGCCGTGGCGTTGTAGCGGTCTTCGAAGGCTCGGAGCCGGTCCCCGATCTCGGTGAGGTCGGTGAAGTCGTTGGGTGAGACGAACTTGCGCTGGACGACGGAGAAGTAGATCGCCTCCTGGTTGAGCCAGGAGGCGTGGACCGGGGTGTGGACCATGACGGCGTTCGGGAACGCAGCGGCCAGCCGGTCGGCGGCCTTCTGGCCGCGGTGGGAGGAGCCGTTGTCGACGATCCAGAACACCCGCTTGGCGCTGGCGTAGGGTTCTTGCCTCATGACCTGGGCGACCAGGTTCATGAACGGGTCGGGGTCGTCTGGTTCGTAAGCGTGGGCGAGTAACGTTTGTCGATGGTTGATTGCCGGAGGAAAGGTCGCTCGCGGGCGATGACTTTGCTCCGGAGCAAGAGTCTCCTTCAGGAACGTCCCTGCCGGACGGCCGCCTGTTCCGGCCCGGGGGCGATGTAGAGCACGACCCGTGACAGGAGACCCTCCCCTATGACTGATCCGGAACTGACAGCAGACCGCAGCCGCGGGATCGGGGTCTGGCCCTTGATCCGCACTGAGCGAGCGGCGCTGGCGGCCGATCTCGAAGATCTGACGGACGAGCAGTGGGCGACGCCGTCGTTGTGCACCGGTTTGACGGTGCGTGAGGTGTTGGCGCACCTCACCGCGGGCGCGAGCCTTAACGCCGTGCGCTGGCTGGCGGGGGTGATCCGCTGCCGGTTCGACTTCGACAAGCAGGTGGCCATGCGGCTGGCCGAGCAGGTGGGCACAACTCCGGCCGAGGCCCTTGAGCGATTCCGTCGTATCGTCCCGAGCCGAACCAAGCCTCCCTTGCCTGCCATCGCCATGCTGGGCGAGACGATCGTGCACGGAGAAGACATCCGGAGCCCGCTGGGCATCCGTCGCGACTACCCGATCGAGGTCCTCACGCAGGTGGCCGAGTACTACCGGGGCTCTGACCTCGTGGTCGTTGCCAAGGGACGCATCGGTGGTCTGAAACTCGTCGCGGATGACGGCCCCTTCACGACCGGTTCCGGGCCGCTCGTGTCCGGCCCCACCTTGGCCTTGGTGATGGCCATGACCGGACGCGCGACGTACTGCAACGACCTCGAAGGCGACGGTGTGGAACTCCTCCGCGGTCGCTGCGGGACAGCGTGACTGTGCTCCAGGAATGGCCCGTCCACCGGGACGGTGGACGGGCCATGAGGTGCGGCGGGATGTGATCAGGCCGGTGGTTCCGGTCCGGTGAGGCGGGCTTCGAGGTCGGCGACGCGTCGGTCCTGGAAGCGGAGGTTGGAGCGGGCGGCCTTGAGCCGCTCGTCGAGGGTGCGGTTGTCGGCAGTCAGTTGGCGGACCCTTTGCTTGAGGGTGGTGTTCTCGGTGGTGATCCGCTGGATGGCACCCTCGGTCCGTTCGGCTTGCAAGTCGCGTATTCGACCGAGGAGTTCGCCGATCCGGGTTGCCTTGGGTGAGGATCTCGGTGTGGGCGGTCTTGAGGGCGTTCTCGGCGTTCAGTGCGCGTTCGCGCCAGGTGGCCTCGCGCTCGTCGTCCTGTTCAGCGAGCGTGCGGGACCGGTGTTCGCCGACCTGAGCCATCGCTGCGGCGACCGCTGCTCTCGCCTCGACGTTGTCGTAGAGGAAGGTGCGTGAGACGTCCGCTCGGCGGGCGACGGCGGCGACGCTGACCTGGGTTTTCTCGCGTCGGAGCCGGGCGACGGCCTCGTGGACGCGCTCAAGGGCGGCTTCGGTCGGCGTTCGGCGAGCTTCTCGTAGAGGCGTTCGGGTATGCGGATCGCGGCGTCGTAGTTGCCGACCTTGGTCTGGTCGTGCCAGATGCTGGAGCACGTTCTCCAGATCGGAGCTGGTCAGATGGACGTAGTGTTCTGCCATCCGGTCGCTGACCTGTCCAAGATAACGGCGGATGTGGGTCACGTGTCGGGCCGGTGAGCAGCAGGACGCCGCCCAGCGCGGGGGTCCTGCGTGTCACAGGTGGCGACCTGACCTTACAAGATCACCAAGCTTTTGAACTCGAGTCGCCGTGTGCCGTGCTCGCGGTGATCGGCTGGATGTGTGACGCCAGGGACCCTCGGTGCGCTGTAAGCGTGGGACCTACCTCCCGCGGGTGCCTGCTCCCCCCAGTGCGGGCTCCTGCGCCGCAGGGGCAGGCAGATGCCGCAGACCGCATCACCCCCCTGGGCCGCCCGAGCGAAACAGAGAGGCCGAAGTACGATTTCCGTTCGATTGAACGTACGGCTCTGGAAGGACGGGCCTTGAGCGCCCAACTAAGACACATCGCAGCGCAGTTAGCAGACATGCTCTGGCGTCAGCACACCGTATACCGGGACCGGGCCGGGGGTGTGGTCATCCGGGGAGAGCATGTGCAGCGCTGGATCAGTCTCGCCCCCTCGGGTCGCAGGGACGAAATCCTGCTCCGTGCGGGCCGTATCCTCGACGGCGGAACCACCGCTCCGGCGCGTTCGGAGACTGTCGTACCGCTCTGTACCGGCACCGGCGAGCTCGCCACGGCCTGCCGCCGCCTGCTCGCCGAGACCGCCGCCGACGTCGCACCGCCCGCCCCAGCGGCTCCCGGCCGCACCAAGCGATCCGAGAAGCCGAAACGGCCCGGGCAGAAAGGAAAACGGATGAGCCTCGCCTCCTGGACGATCCTCGCCTGCGTGGTCGGCGTCGTCGCCCTATACGCCTACAGCACTGCGACGACAGGCACGCGCTGAGGAAAGCCCGCGGACCCTGGGGGGAGCTCGGAACGAGACACCCCCCTCCTTGGATGCCCGGCCTGGTGCGAGCCCTCTACTACTGCTGCAGTACTGCCTTCATGACGCTGCGGGCGATGGGAGCGCCGAGTCGGCCGCCTGAGATGTCCTGGCGGTAGATGTCCATGTCGGTGGGGCCGATGAACACGGCGACGGCGACCGAGGCGCCGTCGGGCTTTTTGCCGCAGGAGACGAACCAGCCGTACGGCACTTCGTCGGCGACGTTCACGCCTCGCTGCGCGGTGCCGGTCTTGCCGCCGACAACGATGCCGGTCTGACTCGACGGTCCGGCGCCCAGGCCGCCTTGGGGATCTTCAGCACGTGCTGGTGGATGGTGTCGTTCCTCAGTCGGAGCGCGGGAACCCTGAGGTGGGGTTCCCCGCACTCTGCGGCCCGGCGCCGTGCCCCGCACACGCTCGAGCTCGTGGTGACGTCTCGTCAGTTCTGTTGCGTTGCGCATCCATGGGTCTGACAGGGAGTGAACTGGACACAAGCCCGTGCCAGCCCGGCGTGCCCGGTTGTCGCGCGCGGCGGACCAACGGAACTTCGTACGCACTCGGTACCGTCCAGGCGTTTGCCCAAGTCAGGCTCGATGTCGGCCACTCCGTTCACTCGTAGTGGCCGACGCCTTGGCGTGAACACGATATCCGTCTTCCGTTCCATGTATGTCAACCGATTGTCCCTGCCTGTGTTGTGTGGCCTTCCTAACCTCCTTGAGGGCTTCGAGGAAGGGGCTTATGGAAGCAATCCGCGTAATCCGGGCGCGCGGGATCACCAAGTGTTTCGGCGACGTCGTCGCACTTGACGGCGTCGATCTGGATGTGGCGCTGGGGCAGATCCACGGCTTGGTCGGACCGAACGGCGCCGGGAAGACGACGTTGCTCGGTCTCCTGCTGGGCCTGGCCGTTCCCGACAGCGGGTCCCTCGAGATTCTGGGGACGCCGGTCGGGCGGGCGCTCGCCGCTCCCGACGGTGTGGCCAGGTTCGTGGACGGGCCCGGTCTCTATCCCTCGCTCACCGCCAGGCAGAACCTGGCCGCGCTGGCCGCTCTGCGCGGCCTCGACGCGCGGACAACGGGGATCGACGACGTACTTGACCAGGTCGGGCTCACTGATGTCGCCGACGAACCGGCCCGCGGCTTCTCCCTCGGGATGCGTCAGCGGCTGGGACTCGCCGCGGCCTTGATCACCAGGCCCCGGCTGCTCGTGCTCGACGAACCCGCCAACGGCCTCGACCCGGCCGGCAAGAAGCACGTGCACGGTGTCCTCACCCGGCTCGCGACCGGCGGCACCTGCGTCGTGCTGTCGAGCCACCGCATGGAGGACCTGGAGGCGCTGTGCTCCGAGGTCACCATCCTCGCCACCGGACGGGTCGTCTTCTCCGGCCCGCTGAGCAAGCTGGCCGTCGAGAACCGTGAACTCGACTACCGGTTGCTGACCTCCGATCCCCAGACCGCCCGCCGGCTGGCCGACGGCACGGCCGGGATCCGGGTCGTCGACGACGCAGGGGGCACGGCACGGCGCCGAGGCGCTCGTCCAGCGCGCGCCGGTGCCCGCCCTCGACGAACTGGTGGTGCGGCTCGTGGACGCGGGCATCGCGTTGCGCGAACTCGCTCCCCTCGTATCGCCGTTGGAGGCCGCGTTCCTCGCCCTCACCGAACAGCGGGAGGCCGGCCGATGACCGCGACCACCGCGCACGAGCACGCCGTCGGCGCCCGCCGCGTCCCGGTGGCGCGCGGCTACCGCTTCGAACTGGTCAAGCTGGTCTCGCAATGGCGGATCCGCCTGCTGGTCCTCGCCTGCTGGATCGTGCCGGCGCTCTTCGTCGCCGCGGTGAGCCTGCAGAGCACGCTCCCCTCCGACACCCTCTCGGGGCGCCGTGCGGTCACCGCCGGAGTACTGCCGCTCGTCGGGTTGGTCGCCGTGACGGTCGCGGTCGTCGCCCCGGCGACCGGGGCCAACGGCTCCGGGATCGAGCAGGACAAGGTGCAGCGGTCGGTCGCCACGGCATTCGCCCACCTCTATCGCATACAGACCAAGCAGCTCGACCGCCCCGACGTTACCGAAGAGCAGCTGAAGGCCACGGCGACGTGCACCAAGGGCGGCGCCATGGTCGCGGCCCAGGGGCCGGGCAACGACTGGCGCTGCGTCGTCTCCTGGCATCTCCCCGGCGTCGAGGCCGCAGGGTCGCCCATCTACCAGCTCGACGTCACCGCAGACGGGCGGTTCGTGGCCGATGGCGACGGACCGAAGGAAGTGAACGGCTACTTCCTGGTGCGGACCCCGACCGGCGACGCACCGAACCCGCTCTGGCAGTTCGACGGCAACGTCGAGCTGCTCCCCACCACCCCGAAGGGATAACTCAATGCAGGTAACACGCCGTCGTCAGCGTGTCGAGAAGGACCATTTCGACTTTCTCGGTAGACGCATCGGCCGCCGGATACCTCTGGCAACGGCAGGCATCACCGCTGTCGCCGTGGCCGCCGCCGGCACCGCTTTCGCCCAGACGCACCAGTTCGGCACCGACCAGGTCGGCCAGACCACCGCTCAGGGCCAGGTCGTCTCCAGCGACCAGTACATCGCCCCGTACGGCGAGCGCCTCGTCATCAACAACGGCAAGATCATGTCGTCCTCGGTCAGCCCGGACGGCACCCACGTCGCGGCCTCGGTCACCGACGGTGGAATGGCTCTGGCCATCGTGAACCTGAAGAACTGGAAGGTGCAGCAGCTCGTCGGCAACAACGCGTCGGCGGATCTGCGCATCAGCGGCAACGACGTGGGCCAGGAAGGCCCCACGTACTCGCCCGACGGTTCGCAGCTGTGGCTGGGCCAGACTGACGGCTACACCAAGTTCACCGTGAACCCGGACGGCACCCTCGCCAACCCGGTGTTCATCCGGATCCCGGCGGACGGGCCCAAGCGGGCGCTGGTGGGCGAGGCGGTGTTCTCGCCTGACGGCTCCACCGTGTACTCCGCGGTCAACGGCCAGAACCGGGTGGTCGCCATCAACGCGACGACCGGGGAGATCGAGCAGAGCTGGGCCGTGGGCAACGCCCCGCGTGACATGGTCCAGGTCGGCACCAAGCTCTACGTCAGCAACGAGGGCGGGCGTCCGGCGAAGCCCGGCGACACCACGCTCAACTCGTACGGCACCCAGGTGCCGGCCGATCACTCCACCGGTGCCACCACCACCGGCACGGTCAGCGTCATCGATCTGGCGAACCCGGATGGCGACGTCACGAGCATCGACGTCGGTCTGCACCCGACCGCCCTGTACGCCAAGAACGGGGCGCTGTTCGTCACCAACACCGCCACCGACGACCTGTCGGTCATCGACACGGCCAGCAACAAGGTCGTGCAGACCATCGCCACCCGCCCGTGGCCGGAGGCGTCGGTGGGCTACGAGCCCAACGCGGTGACGCTCACCGACGACGGTCACCTGCTGGTGACGCTCGGCCGGGCCAACGCGGTCGCCGTCTACCGGTACACGTCCCCGCAGGAGCCGGTCAGCTACGTCGGCCTGCTCCCGACGGACTACTTCCCCGCGGAGATCACCACCGTCGGCAACGAGGTGGTGGTCTCCAACACCCGCGGTATCGACGCCCGTCGCCCCAACAACCCCGCCGGGCACGGCACCCACGACACGACCTCGAGCCTGCAGCGGTTCACGCTGCCAAGCGACGATGTCATCAAGTCCCAGACCGGCAAGGTCTTCAGCCAGAACGGCTGGCACGGCGGCTCGGTCACGCTGTCCGAGGGCAAGGGCGACGTGAAGCCGGTGCCGGTCCCGCTGCGGCTCGGCGACCCCTCGACGATCAAGCACGTCTTCCTGATCGTCAAGGAGAACCGGACCTACGACCAGGTCTTCGGTGACGACCCGCGCGGCAACGGCGACCCGAAGCTGGCACAGTTCGGCGAGAACGTGACGCCGAACCAGCACGCGCTGGCCAAGCAGTTCGGGCTGTACGACAACACGTACGACATCGGCACGAACTCCGCCGAGGGCCACAACTGGCTGATGCAGGCCGACAACCCGGAGTACACCGAGTCCTCCGCCGGTGAGTACAAGCGCAGCTACGACACCCAGGACGACGCTCTCGGCCACCAGCGGACCGGCTTCATCTGGAGCGGTGCGCAGGCGGCGGGCAAGACCGTGCGGGACTTCGGCCAGTTCCACAAGTTCCTGACCAAGCCGTCCGGCGCGAGCTGGCAGAACCTGTACTGCGACACCAAGAACATGGCGGCAACCGGGCAGGACACCGCCTACCGCATGGTCTCGTCCTCGCCGATCCCGTCGCTCAACGACGTGTCGGTGCCGGGCTTCCCGAAGTACGACCTCAGTGTCCCGGACATCTACCGGGCCCAGATCTTCAAGCAGGACTTCGAGAAGAACGGGCCGGCGAACCTGAACATGCTCTGGCTCTCCAGCGACCACACCGGCGGTCCGGCGAGCGCGGCCGCTCAGGTCGCGGACAACGACCTCGCGGTCGGCGAGATCGTCGACACGATCTCGCACAGCAAGTACTGGAAGGACTCGGCGATCTTCGTCGTCGAGGACGACTCCCAGGCCGGCCTCGACCACGTCGACGGCCACCGTGCCCCGATCCAGATCATCAGCCCCTGGGCCCAGCACGGCAAGGTCGACAGCCGCTACTACTCGCAGATCACGATGATCCGCACCATCGAGCAGATCCTCGGGATCCGCCCGATGAACCAAAAGGACAGCGCGGCCAGCCCGATGCGTGGGGCGTTCACCCAGAACGCGGACTTCACGCCCTTCAAGGCGCTGCCCAACCGGACCTCGCTGACCGATGGTCTGAAGACCCCGCCTTCCTGCGGCCTGGACACCCCGGCGCCGCAGAATCCGGATGCGGCGGCGGCGCCGTCGGCGAAGGTGCCGGCTGACAAGCAGGCGGTCGCGACGAAGTGGGACAACTGGAAGTCGAAGCAGCGGCTGACCGGACCCAACGCCGTGCCCGACTTCGCGAACCCCGCTCAGATGAACCACTTCACGTGGTACGAGGCGCACGGGTGGAAGAAGCCGTACCCCGGCGAGGACAAGATCTTCGCGCCGGAGGACGTGCCGGGCGCCTACATCCCGTCGGCGGAGTCCGACGGCTGACGTAGGCTGATCGCGTCAGGGGTCACCTGGTCGGCGTCGGCGGATTCCAGGAGTCGTCACGACACGTTGACCAGGCCGCAAGCAATGCATGCAGGCGCTCGGCTGGGCTTTCCCAGCCGAGCGCTTTGCGTGGGCGGCCGTTGAGCGCGGCGGCGACGGCAGGCACCCTTGTTCTCGATGACGGCACGGGTCCGCGCGCTACACCACCGACTGCGGAACAGAGAACATCTCGCGCAACAGCCGGTTCGGCCTGACGGTGCAGGCCGACGCCCGCATCCTGTTCCCCTACTCGCCGACCTCGCCCCCGACCGCATGCCGCACCCAGCCGCAGACCTTCGCCTACGAACGCGGCACCAGCAGCGACCCCGAAGTACGGGCCCGATCGCTCGAGCCAAGGCCACCTGCCGGCGCCGCCCTATAGCCGCAGCCTGCCTGCAATGGGCGCTGGTTCACCCCGAGCTCACCCCGGAAGGCATCTGGGCGGCAACCACTGCCAGCGAGCGCACCGGCCTGCGGCACAGGCTCATCGCGCGCCTTGGCAAGGACTGGGTCGTCGTCGTTGCTGACCGTCGTCGCGTTGAAGGAGCGATGCACTGACACAGGCCCGCGGCCGGCTGAGGATTCGGATCTTGCTGCCGGGGCCGACGGAAGGACGCCTGCGCGGCTCCCTGTGCTGGGAAAACAACAAAAGCAGGGTCTACTTTGCGGTGGTCAGCGACTCCTACTTGACGGACACAGCAGCAGACGGCCGCCGAGCGGAGCTGTTCTCTAACGACGCCTGGTCGGGAACCGTACTCAGGTCCAACGTCACCACCGGCGCTGGCACCCAGGTCAGTCTGGCCGGCTACGGGTGGGGGACGACGCCGCCGCAGCGTCGGACACAAAGCTCAGGCTGTGTACGAGCAAGGCTGGCGCTGACCGGAAATGCAGCGCCTGGTACTGACATCAGCACTCCCTTCCCTCCTGCTCTGGGCGAAGCGGATGTCCAGGCACAGCACCTGATACGGCGCCACGGTCCCCCGCCGGCTGACGGTCGGCGGGGGATCGTGGCGCCCTCGAAGGTGTCGTGGGCGTCGGCGGGGCCTCCGTGCTCCGAGCCGGGCTAAAAGATGTCCGTGTCGTCCACGGCCAGGGCCTGTCTGCGGCCGGGACGTGCGGCGGACTCAGGGCGACAGGCTTGGGCCTAGGGGCGGCGGCCGGTGGCCGAGCCGAAGCCCAGCCAGGTGTGCCGGTTGTTCCACCAGCACCAGCCCACCTTGGGGGCGTCACGCCGCTCGCGGCCGTCCCGCCCGGTGCCGTTGCTGATCCAGATCGCCGGGGTGCGGGCGTCCAGGGTGCCGTTGGCCTTGCGCAGCCGCGAACCGATGGTCATGAAGCAGTGGTTGCGCTCCAGCACCTCGGGCTGCTGCAGCAGCCAGTGGATGCCCTCGGTGAGCACGAGCGGGGTGCGGTCCTCCTTGGTGAGGGCGGGCAGGGCCTCGTCCGGGCTCCAGTTGGCCATGTGGTCGCCGCGGTCGAGGCCGGTGACGAGGTAGAGGGGCGCGTCGGGCAACTCGGCGTGGTGGGGCACGAACTGGTCGACGTCGGACATGTCGAGGACGACGAAGCCGGGCTTGCCTTCGCGGCGGAGCAGCGGTGCGAGGGCGGAGGCGGGGGCCCGGTCCGGGTGGACGGCGAGCAGGACGCCGCCGTCCCCGACCTCGGCGCTCTCGGAGAAGGCCCGCAGCTCGGCGGCGGATATCCCGGCGAGCTCGGGCACCCCGAGTTCGATCAGGCGCTCGGCCTGGGCGGCGAGCGGCGGAAGCGGAGTCACAGCGTCACCGGAAACGGTTTCGGGCACGGGAAAGGTACTCCCTCGTTTCATGATCGAAGCAGTGGCCCCGGGTCAACGAGGCGGCCCGCCGGAATGTTCCCGGGCCGTGCTCCGAGCGGAGGCGGGAGGGAGAATCCCAAGCGCCCAGCAGTGCAAGGGGCCGAGTACCGAAGCGGGGCACGGGGGCGGACCGTCTCGTAGTAGCGAGGAAGCCCGGTAATGCGGGCGGAGCGAAGGGGAGGGATCATCTGGGCCTGCTTGGCGGTCAACCGGCTGTGCCGGGAGGAGCTGGGTGAGCGGGTCGAAGTCGTTCGAGATCTCGAAGCATGTGGTCTGGGAGGCGCTCCGGAAGATCGTTGCTCGCACTACTGCGGTTGCCGAACCGCCGGAGCCTTCGTGACCTGGACCGTTGTCGCCTGGCGATGATCAGAGGACGCAGGCACCCATCGAAACAGCACCTACTCCCGCTCGACCGGAACGTGGCGCTTCAGACGATCTTCATCCGCGCGGATGATTTACACCACCCCTGTCCCAGGCCACGGACTACGCTCTGGGGCGCGCATCGAGTCGTGATCAATGGGTGGTCCCGGCGAGGACTTTGATCCAGATCATCGAGGCGCGTAGGAGTAGGTCGGCGAGGTAGCTGTCTGGGGTCTTGTCGTCCGGGTGGCGATGCCGCGGCCATGGCTTGTTGATCAGCCGTTCGACGGTGTTTCTCTCCTTGTAGAGGTCGGCGTGACCGTTTTTCGCTCTGCGCCCCGGTCGCCCCTGATCGGTCCCCGATCCGACCCGGAAAAGCCCCTGATACGGGCGCCACAGGGGCGACAGTGCACCTAACGTGACGACGGTGCCCCGGCCGGGTCTGCACGCCTGACACAACCGCTCTCTTCACGAGGAGGATCCATGCCGTTAAGGGGCAGATCCGCACTGCGGCGGATCGCCGCGCGGGGCACGGCCATGGCCGTGGGAGCCGCCATGGCCGTCACTACCGGCCTCGCCGCCGCTCCTGCGGTCCACGCGTCGCCGTCTGCCACCGGGGCCCTGCGGTGGGCACCGTGTGACGACCCGGAGAAGCCGGGAGCCGAGTGCGCCACTCTTTCGGTGCCGGTCGACTGGGCCCACCCGAACGGGCCCAGACTCGACCTGGCTGTGGCCCGCCGCAAGGCCACCGACCCCGGCGCACGCGTCGGCTCGATGGTGTTCGGCCCCGGCGGGCCGGGCGACTCGGGTGTGGAGATGGTGGTGGGCCGTATCAGCCGATTCAGCCCCGAGGTCCGCCGCAGGTTCGACATAGTCAGCTTCGACCCGCGCGGCGTGGGCGGCAGCAACCCGGTGACCTGCTCCGGTGACCTGCTTGCCAAGCGGCCGTCACCGGAGCTGAAGAGCCAGGCGGACTTCGACGCCACCATGGCGTACAACAGGCGGCTCCGTGCCGACTGCCGGGCCCGTACCGGCCCGGTGTTCGACCACCTTGACACCGCCCAGACGGTCCGGGACCTGGACGCCCTCCGGGCCGCCCTTGGCGAGCGGAAACTGACCTTCCACGGCAGCTCGTACGGCACGCTGCTCGGGGCGCAGTACGCCGAGACCTACCCGCGCCGCGTGCGCGCGATGGTGTTGGAGAGCGTCATGGACCACAGCGTCCCGACCACCCGTGACTTCCTGCAGTCCGAGGCGGCCACGGCAGAGGATTCGTTCCAGGAGTTCGTGAAGTGGTGCGATGGTGCCGCGGACTGCGCGCTGCACGGCCGCGACGTCCGCGCCGTCTGGCAGGGCCTGTTGGCCCAGGCCGGGCGCGGCGAGCTGGAGGACCCGGCGAAGCCGGGCACCTCGCTGTCGTCTTCGGACCTGGTCAACAAGATCGCGTTCCGGAAGTTCTACGAGGCCGAATACGCGGGCCTGGCAACGGTGATCGCGGGGATGGACGCGAGCAAGCCTCTGCCCGCGTCGCCCACGTCGATAGCGCCGCTTCCTCCGGCCACCCCAGTCTTCTGTTCGGACTGGCACCTGCCAGTGCGCGACTACCGAGAGTACGCCTCGCTCGTCACCATGATGAACACGACCGCGCCTGACCTGCCTTACCTGCTGCCGATACACATGGCAGCGGCGTGTCTGGGCGCGCCGACCGCCAACCCGCAGCACCGCCTGGACGCACACGGTGCCCCGCCGATCCTGGTGTCCAACGCGCTGCACGACCCCGCCACCGGCTACCCGTGGGCGGTCTCGGTGGCCCGACAGCTCGGCCGCAGCGGCGTGCTCCTCACCTACGAGGGCCACGGCCACGGCAGCGTCACCAGCGGCCCGTGTATGGAGGACGCCGTGGACAGCTATCTCACCGACCTGGCAGTCCCACCACGGGGCACCAGCTGCCCCGCCGTGCCGTTCTGACAGCTTGCCGATCCGGATCCGCCTTCCGTACGGACCCGGATCGGCAAGACTGATCACGACATCACACAGGCCCTAGCGGCGGCGAGCCAGCAAGTGGGCGTCGAGGAAGCCTCGCTCGGAGGCCGGGTCGTGGAGCAGCCGGGCGAACGTGACGAGCCCGGCCCTGGCCAGCAACTCGGCGAACTGGTCCACCGGCCAGCTATAGGCGGGTGTCACCTTGTGGTCGAAGCGGACCGGCTCCGGTTTGTCGGTCGCGAAGAACGAGACCAGGAGCAGGCCCCCTGGTGCCAGAACACGTACCTGCTCGGCGAGCAGCGGGGGCAATTCCTCAGGCGGGGTATGGATCATCGAGTAGTGGGCCAGCACGCCGCCGAGCGCGCCGTCCTCGACCGGCAGGGCCTCCATCCGCGCCTCGTCGAACCGCAGCGCCGGATGGGCCCGGCGGGCGTGGTCGACCATGCCCGGGGAGAGGTCGAGCCCGAAGGCGTCCAGCCCCAGGTCGTGCAGCATGGCCGTCAGATGTCCAGGCCCGCACCCGACGTCGGCTGCCCGCGGGTTCCCCGTACCGCGCACCAGCTCGGCGAAGGTGCCGATCATGTTCCGCGAGAACGGGTGCGTCTCCAACCGATTAGCGAACAACGACGCATAGAGCTCGACGACCCCGTCGTAGGCCGCCCTCGTCTCGTCCCGGTGTCCCGCCACGGGGAAGAAACTAACACCCTTGCCGTTCACGGCCGTTCTCCGGCACCATACCGCCCCTCGGGCTGATCCCATCACCTGAGTACGGGACGACCCCAGTAGTTCGGAGAAGGCAACTGGAGGGCCGCCGCGGGTGCCGGCGGTGATGGGGCTCGGTTCGAGGGGATGGAGGGCCAGCTGTGGGTGATCGCAGCGCGATCGAGTGGACTGAGGCCACGTGGAACCCGACCACGGGCTGCGACCGCGTCTCCAGCGGCTGCGACAACTGCTACGCGCTGGCGCTGGCGAAGCGATTGAAGGCGATGGGGTCGCCGAAATACCGGGTGGATGGTGATGCGCGCACGTCGGGTCCGGGTTTCGGGCTGACGCTGCACCCGGACGCGCTTCAGGTGCCGTATGGGTGGAGAAGCCCGCGCGTGGTGTTCGTGAACTCGATGTCCGGCCTGTTCCATGCCCGGGTGCCGCTCGAGTACGTGCGCCGCGTTTTCGAGGTGATCGCCGAGACCCCGCAGCACACCTACCAGGTGCTCACCAAGCGGGCGCGGCGTCTGCGGCAGGTCACGGACCGGCTTGAGTGGCCGGAGAACCTGTGGATGGGTGTCTCTGTGGAGAGCGGGCGGGAGCTGCCGCGCGTGGACGATCTGCGGCAGGTGCCGGCCGCGGTGCGGTTCTTGTCGTGCGAGCCGTTGCTCGGGCCGCTGGACGGCTTGGAGCTGTCCAGCATCGACTGGGTCATCGCGGGCGGCGAGTCGGGCCTGGGCACCGGCCGCTGGACGAGGCGTGGGTGACGCAGATCCGGGATGCCTGCCAGCAGGCTGAGGTGGCGTTCTTCTTCAAGCAGTGGGGCGGCCGCACCCCGAAGGCAGGCGGCCGCGAACTGGACGGCCGGACCTGGGGACGAGATGCCGCAGGCCGCAGCAGTGTGACGAAGCCGGGCCGGCCGGTCCGGCTTCGTCACGGCCCCGTACGAGCAGGTCATCTCCGTCGCGGCCGACCCAGACCACCGACGTCTGCGGGCTTCCGTCCGGGTTGACCGTGGCGAGGACGGCCGGAATCGGCGCATCGAGCAGCGCCCGGACGGAATCGTTCAGCATGGCTGTCATTCGGGCGAAGCTATCTGCCGCCCGGCTCGTCTCGCACCTGGATTTGGTCGACTGAGCCCCGTCGGCAGCGGGCCTGGTGGGCTTTCGGGAGGCTTCGGGCCCGATGTGCGTGCTCATCTGACGGCAGCGCCGAACCACGTGGGTAGCCGGCTGAGCAGGTCCTGCTGGTCTTCCCCGATCCATGCCACGTGGCCGTCCGGCCGCAGCAGCACGGCGGGCACGTCGAGTTCCTCGCTGACGTCGGCGACGTGGTCGACCCGGTCTGCCCAGCCCGCTACCGAGAGGCGGCCGGTCTGGTCGAGCAACAGCCCTCGGCCACTGCACATCAGCTGGTAGAGGCGGCCTTGCTTCAACTGCACGTCGCGCAGCCGGCGGCCGAGCAGTGGGTGGCCGTCGCCGAAGTCGTAGCGGACCCCGATCGCGGTGATCTTCTCGATCAGGTACCGGTTCACGTCCTCGAAGTCCATCAGTTCCGACACCAGGCGGCGCGCGGCCTGGGGGCCCGGCTCGGGGGAGAGCAGTTCGCTCTGCGCGCGGGTGTTGTCGAGCACGGCGGCGGCTACCGGGTGCCGTTCGGGGTGGTAGCTGTCCAACAGCCCTTCGGGCGCCCAGCCGTCCACCTCGGCGGCCAGTTTCCAGCCCAGGTTGAACGCGTCCTGGAGGCCGAGGTTGAGGCCCTGCCCGCCCAGCGGTGGGTGGATGTGCGCCGCGTCGCCGGCCAGCAGGACCCGGCCGACCCGGTAACGCTCGGCCAGCCGGGTGGCGTCGCCGAAGCGGGACAGGAAGCGCGGCGAGTGCACCCCGAAGTCGGTTCCGGCGATCTCCCGTAGCCGCCCGGTCAACTCATCGAGGGTCGGCGGGACGCGGCGGTCCTCGGCCACCTCCTCGGCGCGCACGACGAAGCGGTACACCCCTTCCTCGTGGGGTGCAGGGCCGAACCGCAGGTCCGCCGTGCCGAGTTCGGCCGCCACGGCAGTCAGCGTCTCCTGCGGGGCGGCCACCTCTACTTCGCCCAGCAGCCACTCGGCTTCGGCAGGCTCACCGGGGAAGCCGACCCCGAGCAGCTTGCGCACGGTGCTGCGGCCGCCGTCGCAGCCGACGAGGTAACGCGCGCGCAACCGGGTGCCGTCGGCCAGCTCGGCGGTCACCCCGTGGTCGTCCTGGCTCAACCCGACCAGTTCGCAGCCGCGCTGCATCTCGGTGCCGAGCTCGGTGGCGTGCTCGGTCAGCAGGCGCTCGGTGGCGGTCTGCGGGATGCCGAGGATGTAGGGGTGTGCGGTGTCCAGCCGCTCCGGCGGCGACTTTCGGATGCCGGCGAAAAGACCACCAATCGGGTACTGCTTGCCGAGTGCGAGGAACCGGTCCAGC
Organism: Streptomyces sp. NPDC001292; assembly: GCF_042896465.1. Taxonomy (NCBI): domain Bacteria; kingdom Bacillati; phylum Actinomycetota; class Actinomycetes; order Kitasatosporales; family Streptomycetaceae; genus Streptomyces; species Streptomyces sp. NPDC001292. Next base: position 7,844 of record NZ_JBIAXG010000045.1, on the reverse strand, counting down.
AGACCGCGCTGGTCCATCACCTCGATGCTGCGCACGTGCAGACCGAGCGCACGGACCTGCCTGGTCGGCTCCGCGTCCTTCTCCAACAGGAGCACATGCACGCCGTGCAGCCGCAACTCGGCGGCCAGCATCAAGCCGGTCGGTCCGGCGCCGGCAACGATCACGTCGATCATCAAATCCCTCATTTTCCACAAGGTGTACTTCGGGCAGCGGGGCTCCCCACCACTTGAGGTGCGAGTTCAGCGGCGCAGCGCGGTCTCCTGCTCCAGACGCGACAACTTCTCGGGATTGCGCACGAAATACAGCCCGGTGATCAGGCCGCCCTCGGTCCGCACCGCCAGGACGCCCTCGACCTGCCCGCCGATCCGCATGATCAGTGCCGGGTGGCCGTTGATCTGCGCCGACTCCACCGACGCGGTGCCCGCGATCCTGCCCAGCCCCGCCGTCAACAAGGCAGCGACCGGATCGGCCCCCACGATCGGCTCCAGCGCGGCCTGGACGACTCCGCCGCCGTCGCTCAAGAACACCACATCCGGGGCGAGCTGATCGAGCAGACTCTGCAGGTCACCTGTTTCGACCGCTCGTTGGAAGGCCAGCAGCGCCGCGCGGTTCTGGGCCTGGGACACGGCAGCACGTGGTCGCCGAGCCGCGACATGGTTCCGGGCCCGGTGCGCGATCTGCCGGACGGTGACCGTGTTCTTGTCCACGGTCTCGGCGATCTCGTCGTAGTCCAGACCGAACACCTCCCGCAGCACGAACACCGCGCGCTCGGTCGGATTGAGCGTCTCCATCACCAGCAGCATCGCCATCGAGACGCCCTCGGCCAGCTCGACATCCTCGGCCACGTCCGGCGCGGTCAACAGCGGCTCGGGCAGCCAGGGACCGACGTAGGACTCCTTGCGCCGGCGCAGCGAACGCAGCCGCATCAGTGCCTGGCGGGTGGTGACCCGGACCAGATACGCGCGCGGGTCTTGCACGGCGTCCTGGTCGACCTTCACCCACCGCATCCAGGTCTCCTGCAGGACGTCCTCGGCGTCGGCGGCCGAGCCAAGCATCTCGTAGGCGACGGTGAACAACAGGTTCCGATGGGCGATGAACGACTCGGTGGCCTGATCGGCACGCCCGCCTTCCAACTGCGGCTCGTCGCCGCCCATGGTTCGGTCACTGTGCTCGCTCATCACCGGCTCCATCCGTTCCGGATCTTCCTATTGCCGCACACGAGATGCCGGCCCTGCAGGTCGTGTGACACCTGCCGACAGTGACATGGGTCACACGGCTGCGCTGTCACGCCGCTTGGGCCACCGGCATCTCCTGGTCGATTGCGCCACGACAACATGCAAGGAGTACACATCATGACCGCTCGCTTGAGCTTGTTCGGCAACCCGGACGCGACCGCAGCCAAAGCCGCCACCCAGTTCGGCGCGGCGAGCAAGACGATCCTTCAGGAGTCGGCCCTGCCCGCCGCGACCCAGAAGCTGGTGCTGCTGCGCGCCAGCCAGATCAACGGCGACGGCTACGCCACCGACGTGTGGACCAAGAACGCCGCGGCCGCCGGGGAGAGCGCCACCCGCCTCAACCTGGTCGCCGCCTGGCGCGAGTCCACGGTGTTCACCGACGCCGAGCGCGCCGCCTTGGAGCTCGCGGAGCAGGGCACTGACATCGCCTACGCCGCCGGCGGCGTCAGCGACGACGCCTGGGCGGACGCCGTCAAACACTACGACGAGGACCAACTGTCCGATCTGGTGATGCTCGTCGCCCTGATCAACGCGACCAACCGCATGAGCGTCATCGTCCGGCAGCGCGGCGGCGACTACGAGCCTGGCCGCCTCGGCTAGCCGGCGGTCGTTGTCCGCGATCCGCAATACGCCGCGTGAAGGATCCGCGCGATACCCAGACTCACGAGTAAGGACCCACATCATGGAACCCCGATTCGATCTGTTGGCCAACGACCTCGGCGCCAAGATCGCCAAGCGGATCTACAACGTCGCCCTGGCGATCGTCGACTCGCCGCTGCCCCGGGCCACCCAGAATCTGGTGATGCTGCGCGCCAGCCAGATCAACGGCTGCGGCTTCTGCGTCGACTACCACGCCAAGGACGCCACGGCCGTCGGCGAGACCGCGGTCCGCCTCAGCCTGGTCGCCGCCTGGCGCGAGTCCACGGTGTTCACCGACGCCGAACGCGCGGCGCTGGCGCTCACCGAGGAGGGCACCCGGATCGCCGACGCCCACAAGGCGGTGTCGGACGAGACGTGGGCCAAGGTGCGCAAGCACTACGACGACGACCAGATCGCCGCGCTGGTCTCCCTGATCGCCATGATCAACGCCAACAACCGGCTCAACGTGATCGTGCGCAACCCCGGAGGCTCCTACCAGCCCGGCCAGTTCGCCGGCATGGCCAACTGACCAGCACGCTCACCACCACCCGGCCCGGGATCATCCACCCCGGGCCGGCATCAACGACCGCAGCCAAGGAGAGTCATGAACCTCGCATTCTGGATCGCCGCCGGCTTGCTCGCCCTGGTCGCGCTCACCGGGGGCCTCACGAAATCCTTCATCCCGAAGGCGAAGCTCGCCACCGTCCACGGCGCCGAATGGACCGCAGGATTCGGCGCCAGCGCCATCAGAGCCCTGGGAGCCCTCGAACTCCTTGCCGCGGCCGGCCTGGTCCTGCCCAAGGCGCTCGGCATAGCACCGGTCATGGTCCCAGTGACCGCAACCTGCTGGATCGCCCTGATGATCGGCGCGATGGTCACCCACGGCCGCCTCGGCCAGTACAAGCTCGTCGCGGTCAACGTCGTCTACCTCGCGATCGCGGTCTTGATCGCCGTGGGCCGTTTCTAGCCGACGACCCGGCCACCCGCCGTACCCACCACCAGCCCAACACCTGACCCCCTTCTCGACACCGCCATCGGGAGGAAACATGATCACCGTTCTCGTGACCGGCGCCGCTGGCACTCAGGGCGGAGCCACAGCCGAGCCGGGTCGGACCGGTCTTGTTCGCCACCAGGTCCCAGTCGCCGTCCACCAGCGTCCAGCACGCCACCACGTCTTCCGGCGACCACTCCTGCCGCACACCCGCCCCATTTCGTCGTCCCACCCTGGGATTCGCTCGTTCAGCCCAACGAGGCGCACGACGACGAGAAACGGGAGATCTGACCCACTGAAAGCTACCGGTCGGTTAGTTGCTCCCCGGTGTCCGAGCTAGGACTACGGGGCCGGTACGGGGGCGAGGAGATCGGCGGTGTCGTCGCCCTGGGGTGGCTGCACCCGCCAGATCGTACAGAAAAGGGTGCCCCTCAAGTTCTTGAGTACGTCGGCTTTTTGACACCGCTTTATGGGCATGATCCGGTACCGATCCGGCCGCGCGCGGCCGCTTACTGATCTTGCTCATCAATCGGTCGACAGATGAGCGCCACGCGAACGAATTGTGCGTTCGCGAACATGCACGGCACCCTTTCGGTCACTCGTGTGTTTGTGCAATCTTCGGGTTGTTGGTCCCAGCGCTACTGATCGGCATGCTGCTGATGGTGGTCGGAGCCAGCGGTGCTCGGAGAGGACGACACGGTGTGTGGCTGAGGTGTTGCCGCCGGAGTCCGGGGTGTGGTCCCGCTGCGGTGAATCCACAGGAGAGCTCCTGCAAGCAGCACGGTGCCTCCCAACAGCCAGGGCAGCGGGCCTGACGGAAGGACACCAATGATCAAGCCGGTGAGAGCTCCCACCAGTTGCTGGGCGAGAGACTGGACGGACAGCGCGGTGGCCCGGCCCGAACTTGCGACACGGCGATGCAAGAGGTCGTTCTCGCTCGGCCCTGCCGCGCCAAGCCCGAGGTAGACCAGGCCGTAGCCGATGGCAGCGAGGACCATGGAGCCTACTCCTGCGAACGCTGCGGTGGCGCCGAGCAGAAGCAGGCCGCTCGCGCTCGCGCCGAGGCTTACCATGACCGCACGCTCGCCACTGCCCGCAAGCCGGGCGGTCAGCGGTGCGAGGTGGCTGCCGATACCCGCGCAGATGAATCCGGCGCAGGCGAGTGCGGCAAAAAGCACCGCCCCCGACTCCGGCGCGCCCGTGAGGGCCGCGGCACGGCCCGGCGTGAGCAGTTCGATCGCGGCCAGGGCGCTGCCGGCGGCCCCTGCGCTGAGGAGCACCCGGCGGATCAACGCGTCGTGGCCCCCCAGACGCAGTCCGCCCATGACAGTGGCCGGGATGCCTCGGAGTACGTCGGGCAGGGTAGCTGCCGGCCGGGGCGGCTCCCGCAAAGCGGTCAGGACATACAGCACGAAGGTGATCTCGACCGCTGCACCCAGCAGCATCGGAACAGAAAGGGGCAGCACCAGCTCGGACGTTGTCTCGCTCAGTCGGGCGCCGAGGTCGGGGCCGAGTCCGAGCAGCCAAGGAAGGGCACCGCCGAGCAGGGTGCCCGTGGCGAGCGCGGCAGATGTCGCGGAGCCGCCGCGGGCCAGCCCGGTGCGCAGTTCGGCGTCGGGGCCCGAGTGCGCCTGGACGGTGTCAACGTACCAGGCTTCGGCCGGGCCGCTGGACAGGGCACGGCCCGCGCCCATCAGGGCCATGCCGAGGCCGAGCAGCCAAGGAGCAGTGCCCAGGCCCACGAGGGTCAAGGCGGCCAGGTTCAGCAGGCCGGCGGAGACCAGAACAGCGCGGCGTCCGAGGACGTCGGACAGTCCTCCGGTGGGCAGTTCCAGTGCGGCGGCGGTGAGGGAGTGCGCGGCGAAGAAGCCCGCGATGGTCGCCATGGCCATGCCGCGCTCGGTGAACAGCAGGATCAGGGGAGCGATGCTCAGTCCCAGTGGCAGCCAGAACAGAACGCAGACGGTGATGTAGCGGCGGCGTGTGGTGCGTATGTCCAGCGGCCCGGTCATGACGCGTTCTCGGCACCTGTGCCCGCAGGGGCAGAGGTCTCTGCCTCAGCGCCGGGGTCGCGCGGTGCCAGGGGTAGCCCGGCGGTGAGGAATACGACTTGCGCGGCGCGCGGATCTTCTGCATCGCGGGCGGTCAGTTCCTCCAGCTTCCGGTCGAGCACGTCCCAGAGTTCGGTGAGCGACTCGGGGGTCAGTCGGGGCATCAGGTCGTTGATTCCGGACGGCTCCACCCACTCCTGGCCCAGCCGCCCGTCGGCGATGTCGGCCTCGTGCCGGGCGAGAGACGCCTCCAGGTTCTCGATCTGGGCCTTGCGTGACAGGCTGACCAGGGCCTGGCTGCCCGACGCGGCTGCCATTGCCTTGTTACTCCAGGAGGTCACGAAGTGCACCGCCTGCCAGCGGCGCTCCCGCCCGTCACGGTGCTCGGCCTCGGCAACGAACGCGTACTTCGCCAGAACCCGCAAGTGATAACTGGTGGAAGCGGACGACTCCCCGGTCCTGACCGCGAGTTCACTCGCGGTGGCCGGGCCGTCCTGCCGCAGCATCCCCAGCAGCCGGATGCGCAGAGGGTGCGTAAGGGCCTTCAGGGCTGCTGCATCCTGCTCGGGATCGAGCACGCGCTTCTGTTCTTCGCTGACCATGACGGGAGGGTAGAACGACCCAGAGGCTTTCCAAAAGTATTTTTGCAGAAATTCTTTTGGAAAGTTGGCTGGTAGCCCGTCACCGGCACTGCGTCGGTGACGGGACTGAGCAGCCTCACGCGTCCGTACGTACCTCGCGAGGCTTCACCCACCGCAGCCATACAGCCTCGGACTCACCCACACGGATGACACCGTCGCAAGATCATCGCCGTTTGCGGCTGGTGACGATTCTGCTGGCTTATTCCGTGCCCGGCGGGGCTGGCAGTTCGTTGGTCGGGACAGCAGCGGCCGTCTTGGCGATCCCGGTCGCGGGTGGTGTGTGGAATGTCGATGCGGCCGAGGCCGTGGCCGAAGGTGCCTGAGCTGACCGCGCAGGTGGCGCGGGCGGTGGCGGCGCGGGGCCCGTACCCGTTGGCGATGCGGGTCCGTGACGAGCTGGGCGAGTTGTTCGCGGACGCCGAGTTCGCCGAGGCGTTCGGATCCAGAGGGCGGCCGGGCTGGTCACCGGGCCAGCTGGCGCTGGTGACGGTGTTGCAGTTCGCCGAGAACCTCACCGACCGGGCGGTGGCGCATCGGGTGCGGTACGGCATGGACCTGAAGTACGCGCTCGGCCTACGCGACGGCGTCCGCGTCCCCTGCAGCTCCGAAGCCCCTGTTGGTTCGGGCGAGTTCGGACCGAATGTACGCGGCGGCGTCGATGCCTGTTGCCGTGAGGAGGTGGACGGTCACGTGGTGGTTCGGTGCGCCCGGCGGCCGCGCGACCTTGGTCCAGGAGCGCGCGGGCCCGCCGCACTTCCTCCGGCAGGGTGCTCCAGGTGAGCATGGTGCCGTCCGCGGCCTCGCCGGACAGCAGCAGCGTCCGAGGGCCGCCCGCCCCTGCGAACACCGCCGGGCCGACGCCGGCGGCCACCCCCAGGTCACATCGTCGAGCTTTACGTACTGCCCCTTGGTGGTAACCGTCTCACCGCGCAGCGGCGCCCGCAGCGCCGCGAGGTACTCGCGCAGCAGCGTGACCGGCGACTCCACCTGTGTGCCTGCCTGCCCCATCCATACCCGAACCCCGTGTCCGACCCCGAGCGTGACCCGCCCCCACACGCACCCGCTCCGTCCGTGCCGGCACGGCCGACGCCGCGGCGATCCCGCTCTCCAGGAAGCAGTCCTCCCACGGCCACAGCTCTTCCAGGCCGGCGTCGTCCGCCGTGCGGGCCACCGCCGGCAGCCACTCGGAAGGGAGTTGAGGCCGGAACACAGCGCCAAGTCCAGTCATGCGCCCCTTCCTACCCATCTCTCCTGACGCGGACAACCTTCGCCTTGATGACGCTTTGTTGAAGCCGGACCATACGGCGCACGGTGTCCCGACCGAGCACGAGTGGCTCGCCCGATGAACCTGGGTGGACTATCCGTCACGGCGCCCCGCATCAGCTCCGGGCGCGACTGGCTGAACCGGCTGATCGACAAAGTCACGGTTGATACCCCATGCGGGACGCTCCCGTCCACCTCGTGCATGGCCGCGCAGCTCTGGGAACAGCCGACACACCCCCAATACGACACCACAACCGAGGTTCACTTTTGAACAAGTGTTCTGAACGAACGTCTTGAACATCGGTTCAGATGGGCGTACCCTGCACGTCATGGGACACCGCGAACAGCTGATGGCAGGGGCGAAGCAGTGCCTGGAGGAGCGGGGGTACGCCCGTACCACCTCCCGGGACATCGCTGCTGCGGCCAAGGCTCCTCTCGGAACGATCAACTACCACTACGGGTCAAAGGAAGCGCTGCTCAATGCGGCGCTCTTGGAGACACTGCGGGAGTGGGGTGACAAGGTCCTCGCCCGCCCGGAAGAATCCCCCGAGAGTCAGACGGTGGCACGACCAGAGGCGTTGTGGGCACGGGTTATCGAGTCCCAGGTCACCGATCGGCCGCTACTGGTGGCCAGTACCGAGGCGCTCGTCCAGGCCGAGCGCTCCCCCGAGATCCGGCAGCAGATCGCCGACGCATTCGAGCAGTCCCGCACCGAAATGGCGGCGGATCTGCACGGCATCGACGGTGTAAAGAACGTCGAACTGGCCCGCGCAGTTGGGTCGGTACATATGGCCCTGGTGGCCGGCCTGACACAGCAGTGGCTGATCGATCCCGAACGGGCCCCTTCCGCGCCCGAGGTGGCGGCAGGGCTCAGGGCAATCGCCCAGACCCTCGACGCCGACTCCTGAATCGGGGCGGTAGTGCGAGATCCGTTCACGCACCTGCACGTCCACACCCAGTACTCGCTGCTGGACGGTGCCGCGCGGCTGAAGGACATGTTCAACGCCTGCAATGAGATGGGCAT
>NZ_JBIAXG010000044.1:0-65342 GCF_042896465.1 Streptomyces sp. NPDC001292 | reverse complement strand
TGCATCGCAAGGCGGAGGGTCGTCCGCGTACTGGGCGTACGCGGGCGATCCCGACAACGCGGCGAGGCGCCGTGCCAGGCGTCGCGGGGCAGGCGTGACTTTCGAAACGCGCCCTAGGGCCGGGCGCCCTCGGCTTCCTCGCCGTACGACGACGTGCCCTCGTCCAGCAGTGGCTCCTGCTTCTTGAGGTGGGCGGGCGCGAAGGCGCGCAGCGCGTGGTAGCCGGTGATGACGACCAGGGTGCCGAGCGCGATGCCGCTGAGCGAGAAGGTGTCGCTGAACTTCAAGCTGACGTTGCCGACGCCGATGATGATGCCCGCCGCGGCCGGCACCAGGTTCAGCGGGTTGCGCAGGTCGACCTTGGCGTTGATCCAGATCTGCGCGCCGAGCAGGCCGATCATGCCGTACAGGATGACGGTGATGCCGCCGAGGACACCGCCCGGGATCGCGGCCACGATCGCGCCGAACTTGGGGCAGATGCCGAACAGCAGGGCGAAGCCCGCGGCGGCCCAGTACGCGGCGGTCGAGTAGACGCGGGTCGCGGCCATCACGCCGATGTTCTCGGAGTAGGTGGTGTTCGGCGGGCCGCCCACCGCGGTCGACAACATGGAGGCCGCGCCGTCCGCCGAGATCGCGGTGCCGAGCTTGTCGTCCAGCGGGTCGCCGGTCATCTCGCCGACCGCCTTCACGTGCCCCGCGTTCTCCGCGACCAGCGCGATGACGACGGGCAGCGCCACCAGGATCGCCGACCACTGGAAGCTGGGCGCGTGGAAGGACGGCAGCCCGATCCATTCGGCCTTGCCCACGCCCGAGAGGTCCAGACGCCAGTGGTCGGTGAGCTTGCCGCTCGCGTCCACGGAGTGGATCTTTCCGAAGACCCGGTCGAAGACCCAGGAGATGCCGTAGCCGAAAACCAGCCCGAGGAAGATCGCGATCCGGGACCAGAAACCGCGCAGGCACACGACGGCCAGCCCGGTGAACAGCATCACGAACAGGGCCGTCCACTGGTCCTGCGGCCAGTAGGTGGACGCGGTCACCGGGGCGAGGTTGAAGCCGATCAGCATGACGACCGCGCCGGTGACGATCGGCGGCATCGCGGCGTGGATGATCCGCGCCCCGAAGCGCTGCACGGCGAGGCCGACCAGGAAGAGCGCGACGCCGACGACGAAGACCGCGCCGGTCACGGTGGCGCTGGTGCCGCCCTGTGCCCGGATGACCGCGGCGACGCCCACGAAGGAGAGCGAGCAGCCCAGGTAGCTGGGCACCCGGCCGCGGGTGGCGAGCAGGAAGATCACGGTCGCGACGCCCGACATCATGATCGCGAGGTTGGGGTCGAGGCCCATGAGCACGGGGGCGACGAAGGATGCGCCGAACATGGCCACGACGTGCTGGGCGCCGAGTCCTGCCGTGCGGGGCCAGGAGAGCCGTTCGTCGGGCCGGACCACTGCTCCGGGTGCGGGCGTGCGCCCGTCACCGTGCAGCTTCCAGCGCACGCCGAGGTCCATGGTGGGATTTCGCTTTCTCTGTACGTGGAGCCTGTCCGCACCATTGTCGGGGGTGCCCGGAGGTCCTGTGCCCACCCGCCCCCGCTCAGACGCCGCTCGGGCGGTGCTCAGGGCCGCGGGTCGGGGACCGCGGTGCTCGCGGGGGCGACCTTCGTCCGGTCCCGGTCGCCCGCCCAGAGCACCCCCGCGAAGGCGACCAGACCGCACGCCAGCAGGGTCACCAGGCCGAAGGACACCACCAGGCTGGTCGCCTGGGCCAGTCCGCCGATCGCGCTCGGGGCGGCGAGCCCGGAGGTGTACGTGATGGTCGCGACACCGGCGATGGCCTGGCTGGGGTTCGGGCCGCTACGGCCGGCCGCGGCGAAGCACAGTGGTACGACGACCGCGATACCGAGGCCCATCAGCGCGAACCCGGTCATCGCCACCGCCGGATGGCCCCCTGCGACGACGAACAGGCCGCCCAGGACCGCCAGCACGCCGCTCGCCCGCACCGTGCGCACGGCGCCGAACCGGTCCACCACCCGGTCGCCCGCGATCCGCGCCATCGCCATGGTGAGGGTGAAGCCCGTGGTGCAGGCCGCCGCGAGGCCGGCCGAGGTCTCCAGCTGGTGCCGCAGGTAGACCGCCGACCAGTCCAGGCTCGCGCCCTCCGCGAACACCGCGCAGAACCCGATCGCGCCGATCAGCAGCGCCGACTTCGGCGGCAGCGCGAACCGCGGCGGCGGTTCCTCGTCCTGCGCGGGCTGGAGGTCCAGCACCCAGGTGCAGGCGGCCACGCCCAGCACGGTCAGCACGGCGGCGGCCAGCAGGTGGTGCAGCCGCGCGTCCGAGCCGAGGTGCGCGGCGACCGTGCCGGCCGCCGAGCCGACCAGGGCGCCAGCGCTCCACATGCCGTGCAGGCCGGACATGATCGAGCGGTCGAGCCGGTTCTCGACCTCCACCCCGAGGGCGTTCATCGCGACGTCCGCCATGCCCGCCGTGGCGCCGTAGACGAACAGACCGAGGCACAGGGTCAGGAGGTTCGGCGCCAGGGAGGGCAGGACGAGGGCGAGGGTCCACAGGGCGATCAGGCCGCGCAGCGCGTTGCGGGCGCCGAAGCGGTGACTGATGCCGCCCGCGAGCGGCATCGCGAGGGACGCGCCGAGCGCTGGGAAGGCCAGCGCGAGCCCCAGTTGCCCGGGGCTGACCCCGGCGTGGTCCTGGATCCACGGCACACGGGTCGCGAACGTGCCCGTGACGGCGCCGTGCACGGCGAAGACGGCCGCCACGGCGTACCGGGCGCGCCGCACCTCGCGCTGTTCGTGGACCACTGCACTCATTGTCCGGCCCCTCCCGGGCTGACCGTCGTCGCCCCTCGCGCCGTCGCGCCGCCGCAAACTATCAGGGAACCTGCCTGACAGATAGCGGCCATCACGGACGCCAGCAGCCCGCAGATCTGGGAGGATTCCCGGCATGCCCGCATCCCCGAGCACCGCCCGGGCCATCAACGACCGGCTCGCCCTGCGGTTGCTTCAGCAGCAAGGACCGCTGACGGCGGGGCAGTTGAAGCAGCTCACCGGTCTGTCCCGGCCCACCGTCGCCGACCTCGTCGAACGGCTGACGACCTCCGGCCTGATCGCCGTGGTCGGTGAGTCCGGCGAGCAGCGGCGCGGGCCGAACGCGCGGCTGTACGGCATCGTCGCCGACCGCGCCCACCTGGCCGCCCTCGACGTCCGCACCGAGAGCGTGTCCGTGATCGTCGCCGACCTGCTGGGCCGGGAACTGGCCGCGGAGTCCGTGCCCATCCGCGGGGACACCGGCACCGGGCCGGCGCTGGAGCAGGCGGTCGGTCTGGTGGAGCGGGTGGTCAAGGAGGCGGGAGCGGAGCGGCTGCACACGGTCGGCATCGGCGCGCCGGGGCTGATCGACCCGGTCACCGGCGAGCTCCGCGACTCCACGGGACTGCCCGAATGGCACCGCCGGCTGGTGGCCGCGTTGCGGGAGCGGCTGCCGCGGGCCCGCGTCACCGTCGAGAACGAGACCAACCTCGCGGCGCTGGCCGAGCAGCGCTACGGGGCCGCCCGGGGCCGGGACACGTTCGTCCTGCTGTGGCTCGGCCACGGCACCGGCGCGGCCGTCGTCCTGGACGGAACCCTGCGCCGCGGTGCCTCCGGAGGCACCGGCGAGATCGGCTTCCTGCCCGTTCCGGGCACCGGCGGCCTCCCCTCGGCGACGGATTGCGCGGACGGCTTCCACTCCCTGGCCGGCGCGGCGGCGGTGACGGAACTGGCAGAGCGGTACGGGATGTCGGCGGAGGGGGGCGGGCCGGAGGGAGCGGGTGCGGAGCCGGTCGCCGCGGAACTGGTTCGGGCGGCGGTGCGGGCGACCGCGGGGGCGACCGTCTCCACGGCGGCCTCGCGCTTCCTCGACGCCTTGGCCGACCGCATCGCCCTCGGGGTCGCCTCGGTGGTGGCCGTTCTCGATCCCGGGTGCGTGGTTCTCGGGGGCGAGATCGGGCAGGCCGGTGGTGAGGTGCTCGCCGGGCGCGTGGTGGAGCGCGCCGCACGGATGTCCCCGCTGCGCACCGAGGTGAGGGCGGGCACACTCGGCGGCCGCGCGGTGCTGCGCGGCGCGCTCGTGACCGCCCGAGACCGCGCCCAGGACGACTTGTTCACCCCACCGGAGGGCTGACGCCGTCCGCACCGAAGCCGGGCCGGCCGCCTCCCTCGCTGCCCGCGCCCCCTCGCACAGGCGCCTCACGGCCCTGGCCGGTCGTCGCGCGCTTCCCGGACGCTGTACGAACTTCACAGCTCGCGCCCGGTGTTCAGCACGGCGCGGCGGAACTTGCCTGTTCCACATACCTGTTGACCTGCCTGGTCTAGTCCTCTTAGTGTCTGACTTCCGTGCAGACCGGTCCGGCGGCGGTGACGACGGCCCTTGCCCGCCGCCGGACCTCCACGCCCGCACACGGCAGCGCGGGCGGTACGTTCTGTGAGCCACCCCACACGCTTCGTCCGTGGTCATGTCGATCGGGCGTGGCACACTGGCTCTGTACCAGTAGCAGCGCACTCCGGGGTCGGTGAAAGTCCGAACCGGCGGTTACAGTCCGCGACCCGGTCGCTTCCAGCGGCCGGTTGACCAGGTGGAATTCCTGGACCGACGGTTAAAGTCCGGATGGGAGGCAGTGCGCGGCGAGCGAGCACACCCGTGTGCGCCGCCGTCTCTGGGCTCGCCCTCCGTGGGCGGGTCCCGTCCGGCGTCGTCCTCCGAGTGTCCTCACTCGTACAGTCTGCCGACGTCGGCGGCCCCGGAGTCCGTGCCCGAAGAGGCAGGAGGACCCGGGAAGTGTTCACCGGAATCGTCGAAGAGCTGGGTGAGGTCACCGCCGTCGAGGACCTCGGCGACGCCGCCCGCTTCCGGCTCCGTGGCCCCGTCGTGACCGAGGGCGCGCGGCACGGCGACTCCATCGCCGTGAACGGGGTCTGTCTCACCGTCGTGGAGCACGAGGGCGACGAGTTCACCGCCGACGTCATGGCGGAGACCCTCAAGCGCTCCAGCCTCGGCGTCCTCACCACCGGCTCCCGCGTCAACCTCGAACGCCCCACCGCCGTGGGCGCCCGCCTGGGCGGCCACATCGTGCAGGGGCACGTCGACGGCACCGGCACGATCCTGGACCGCACCCCTTCCGAGCACTGGGAGATCGTGAAGATCTCGCTGCCGCCGGACCTCGCGCGCTACGTCGTAGAGAAGGGCTCCATCACCGTCGACGGCATCAGCCTCACCGTCGTCGAGGCCGGCGACGAACACTTCACGGTCAGCCTCATCCCGACCACCCTGGCGCTGACCACCCTCGGCCTGAAGCAGCCCGGCGACCCGGTCAACCTCGAGGTGGACGTCGTCGCCAAGTACGTCGAGCGGCTGCTCGGCGACCGTGCCCGGGGAGCGGGACAGTGAACTGGCTCAACTCCGAGGCGTTCGCCCTCCTCGGGCAGCACATCAAGTGGTCGGACATGACCGGCAACGTCATCGGCCTGCTCGGACTGGCGTTCGGCTGGCGGCGCTCCATCTGGAGCTGGCCCATCCAGTTCCTGTCCGGCCTGATCCTGTTCGCCGCGTTCGCCACCGCCCACCTCTCGGGCAGCGCCGGCAAGCAGATCGTCGTCATGGTCGTCGCCGTCTACGGCTGGTGGCAGTGGAACCGCGGCAAGGGCCGGTCGGCGGACGGCCACATCGCCGTACGGTTCGCCACCTGGCGCGAGCGTGCCGTGCTGCTCGGCGCCGCCGCGGTCGGCACGGTCGCCGTCGCCGGACTGTTCCAGGCCTACCCGTCGCTGTCCTGGGACCCCTGGCCCGACGCCTACATCTTCGTCGGCACCGTCGTCGCCATGTACGCGCAGGCGCGCGGCATGGTCGAGTTCTGGTTCGCCTGGCTGCTCGTCGACGTCGTCGGCGTACCGCTCAACTTCGCCAACGGCTTCGCCTTCTCCGGCTTTGTCTACATCGTCTACGGCGCACTGGTCCTGTGGGGCATGCGCGACTGGTGGCTGCGCACCCGCAGGGACGCGCGGCCGGTCCTGGAAGGAGCGCCCGCATGACCACCCTCCCGTCTCCCACCACCGCCCCAACCGAGGCTCCCCCAGAGCAGAAGGCCTGGGGGGACCCCCATCGCGCCGCCCCTTCGATCCCGCCCGTCCTCTACAGCACCGACAACGTCGAGGACTTCGCACTCGACCCCGTCGAGCAGGCCGTCGCCGACATCGCGGCCGGCCGCCCGGTCGTGGTCGTCGACGACGAGGACCGCGAGAACGAGGGCGACCTCGTCATCGCCGCCGAGAAGGCGACCCCCGAGATCGTCGCCTTCATGATGAGCGAGTGCCGCGGCCTGATCTGCGCCCCCATGGAGGGCGAGGAACTGGACCGGCTGAAGCTGCCGCAGATGGTCGAGGAGAACACCGAGTCGATGAAGACCGCCTTCACGGTCTCCGTCGACGCCGGCGCCGCCCACGGCGTCACCACCGGCATCTCCGCCTCCGACCGCGCCACCACCCTCCAGCTGCTGGCGAGCGGCACCGCGGAGCCCACCGACCTCGTCCGGCCCGGACACGTCTTCCCGCTGCGCGCCCGCCCCGGCGGGGTGCTCGTACGCCCCGGCCACACCGAGGCCGCCGTCGACCTCGCCCGGCTCGCGGGGCTGCGTCCGGCCGGGGCGATCGTCGAGATCGCCGGCGAGGACGGCCGGATGCTCCGCCTGCCCGAACTGATCGTCTTCGCCCGCAAGCACGGTCTGACGATCATCTCCATCGAGGACCTGATCGCGTACCGGCGCTCGCCCGAGCTCCCGGCCTCGCCCGAGCAGGGGGTCGGGCCGTCCCAGCCCGCGGTCCGCCGCGAGGCCGAGGTCCGCCTGCCCACGGCGCACGGCGTCTTCACCGCGTACGGCTACCGCTCCACCGCCGACGGCGTCGAGCACGTGGCCCTGGTGCACGGCGAGATCGGCGACGGCGAGGACGTCCTGGTCCGGGTCCACTCCGAGTGCCTCACCGGAGACGTCTTCGGTTCCCAGCGCTGCGACTGCGGCCCTCAGCTGGACACCTCCCTGGAGCGCATCCAGAAGGAGGGCCGGGGAGTGGTGGTCTACCTGCGCGGCCACGAAGGGCGCGGCATCGGCCTGATGTCCAAGCTGCGCGCCTACGAGCTCCAGGAGCGCGGCCGGGACACCCTCGACGCCAACCTCGAACTCGGACTGCCCGCCGACGCCCGTGACTACGGCGCCGGCGCGCGGATCCTCCAGGACCTCGGGGTCAGGAGCGTGCGCCTGCTGACCAACAACCCCGACAAGACCGACGCCCTGCTCCGCCACGGCCTGAAGGTCACCGGACGGGAGCCGATGCCCGTCCAGGCCGGCGAGCACAACCTCCGGTACCTGCGCACCAAGCGGGACCGGATGGGGCACGACCTGCCCTGGCTGGACACCACCGCCGTGTCCACCTGCGGCAACCAGTAAGCGAAGAGACTCGAGGAGACACGTGAGCGGCAAGGGTGCACCGGAACTGTCCGTCCGGAACGTCGGGGACCTCAGGGTCGCCGTCGTCGCGGCGCAGTGGCACGAGAAGGTGATGGACGGACTGGTGGACGGGGCCCTGCGGGCCCTGCACGAGCTGGGGATCGACGAGCCGACCCTGCTGCGGGTTCCGGGCAGTTTCGAGCTCCCGGTGGTGGCGAAGGTCCTGGCCGGCCGCGGCTACGACGCGATCGTCGCCCTCGGCGTCGTCATCCGGGGCGGCACCCCACACTTCGACTATGTGTGCCAAGGCGTCACCAACGGCCTGACCCAGGTGTCGGTCGACACCGGTGTTCCCGTCGGCTTCGGCGTGCTCACCTGCGACACCGAGGAGCAGGCCCTGGACCGGGCCGGCCTGGAGGGATCCAGCGAGGACAAGGGCCACGAGGCGGTCACCGCGGCGGTCGCGACCGCCGCCACCCTGCGCTCGGTATCCGAACCCTGGCGGTGAGCAGTCGCCCGGAGCGCGTAGGGTTGGCACCACCATGTCCAAGAAGACGTTCGAGGAGCTCTTCACCGAGCTCCAGCACAAGGCCGCAAGCGGCGACCCCGCCACCTCCCGCACCGCCGAGCTGGTGGGCAAGGGCGTCCATGCCATCGGCAAGAAGGTCGTCGAGGAGGCCGCCGAGGTCTGGATGGCCGCCGAGTACGAGGGCAAGGAGGCGGCCGCCGAGGAGATCTCGCAGCTGCTGTACCACGTCCAGGTGATGATGGTCGCCCGCGGCATCTCCCTGGACGACGTCTACGCCCACCTCTGAGCACTTCGAGCACCAGCAACCGCACACACTGTCGTACGAGACGAACAAAGGAAGCCGACCTCATGCTGCGCATCGCCGTCCCCAACAAGGGTTCACTCTCCGGCCCTGCGGCGGACATGCTGCATGAGGCCGGCTATCAGCAACGGCGCGAGTCCAAGGAGCTGCGGATCGTCGACCCGGTCAACGAGGTCGAGTTCTTCTACCTCCGCCCCCGCGACATCGCGATCTACGTCTCCACCGGCCGCCTGGACATCGGCATCACCGGCCGCGACCTGCTCATCGACTCCGGAGCGGGCGCCGAGGAGATCCTGCCGCTCGGCTTCGCCCGCTCCACGTTCCACTACGCGGCCAAGCCCGGCACGGTCGGCGACGTCGCGGACCTGAACGGCAAGACGGTCGCCACGTCCTACGAGGGCATCGTCAGCAAGCACCTCGCCGACAGCGGCATCGACGCCTCCGTCGTCCACCTGGACGGCGCCGTCGAAACCGCCATCGAACTCGGTGTCGCCGAGGTCATCGCCGACGTCGTCGAGACCGGCACGTCCCTGCGCAACGCCGGCCTGGAGATCGTCGGCGAGTCGATCATGAAGTCCGAGGCAATCGTCGTACGCCGCACCGGCGCCGACGCCGAGGAGCCCAAGGTGCAGCAGTTCCTGCGCCGCCTCCAGGGCGTCCTGGTGGCCCGGACGTACGTGATGATGGACTACGACTGCCGGGTCGAGCAGCTGGAGAAGGCCGTCGCGCTCACCCCGGGCCTGGAGTCCCCGACCGTCTCCCCGCTGCACAACGAGGGCTGGGTCGCCGTGCGCGCCATGGTCCCCGCCAAGGAGGCGCAGCGGATCATGGACGATCTGTACGAGCTCGGCGCGCGGGCCATCCTCACCACGGCCATCCACGCCTGCCGCCTCTGAGGGACGAGGAGGCACCCACAGATGTCCGACCTGCCCGCACTTCCCGTCACCTTCCGGCCCGGCCGCACCCGCGCCGTCCTGCTCACCGCCGGGGCCGCCATATTCGTGGTCATCACGACCGTGGGGCTGCTGCTGGACCAGCTCAGCCCCGGCGAACGGGTGAGTTTCGGCTTCACCGGCGCGCTCCTGGCCGGGGTCCTGGTCCTGCTCGCCCGGCCGAAGGTGGTCGCCGACGACTCGGGTGTCACCGTCGTCAACATCGCCGGCCGCCGCCGTCTGGCGTGGGCGGAGATAATACAGGTCAACCTGCGCCCAGGTGATCCGTGGGTGTTCCTGAACCTCAGCGACGGCACCAGCCTGGCCGCGCTGGGCATCCAGCCGGGGATAGGGAAACAGCAGGCCATCGCCGACGCGCGCGCCCTGCGCGCGCTCGTCGAAGCCCGTTCGGTCCCCGGCCCGGAGCGCTCCCCGGACGAACCTCAGGGCTGACTCGGGGGCGTCCACCCTGCCGCATCGGCCGGTGTCTTGATTAATCTGGTTACGGACGCGTTTTCGCTGCGCCTCCGCCCCTGGGTTCCACGACCGGTGCCAGGGGCTCCTGCTACCCGAGGAGTGACTCCCTCCGGCGATGGACGGATCGTCCTGCAGTACCTGCGCCGCCCCCTGCCGACATAGCGCGGACCTGTTCCGCGTGAACGCGGAGGCGGCGGCATCATGACCACCCCCCTGCTGCTCCTGGGAGCGGCGTTCCTGCTCATTCTCGCCAACGGCTTCTTCGTCGCGGCCGAGTTCGGCCTGGTCACGGTCGAGCGCCCGGACGCCGAGAAGGCCGCAGAGGAGGGCGACAGACGGGCCCTGAGGGTCGTCGAGTCCCTCAAGGAGCTGTCCTTCCAGCTCTCCGGCACCCAGCTCGGCATCACCATCACCTCCCTGGTCGTCGGCATGCTCGCCGAACCCGCGCTGGCCGGGCTGCTGCGCGGCCCGTTCGCGGCCGCCGGTGTCCCCGACGGGGCCGTCTCCGGCGTCGCCGTCGTCGTCGGCATGCTGCTGGCCTCGGCGGTCCAGATGGTGATCGGCGAGCTCGTACCCAAGAACTGGGCGGTCTCCCGGCCCCTTCAGGTGGCGCGCTTCGTGGCCGGCCCGCAGCACCTCTTCTCGCGCCTGTTCCACCCGGTGATCGCCGCGCTCAACACGGTCGCCAACCGGCTGGTGCGCGCCCTGGGCGTCGAACCCACGGAGGAACTGGCCTCCGCCCGCACCCCCGGCGAGCTGGTCTCGCTGGCCCGCCACTCGGCCCGGGCCGGCGCCCTCGAACAGGACACCGCGGACCTCTTCGTGCGCACCCTGTCCCTGGGCGACCTGACCGCGCAGCACGTCATGACGCCGCGCGTGAAGGTCAGCGCGCTGCAGTCCTCGGCGACCGCCGAGGACGTGGTCAACCTCACCCGTGCCACCGGCCTGTCCCGCTTCCCCGTCTACCACGAGAAGATCGACGAGGTCGTCGGCATGGTCCACCTCAAGGACGCCCTCGCTGTGCCGTCCGACGAGTGGCTGCGCACCCCGGTGGGCCGTATCGCCCGCCCGGCGCTGCTGGTGCCCGAGACCCTGCCGGTGCAGCCGCTGCTCGCCCAGCTGCGCAACGAGCAGCCGATCGCGGTCGTCGTCGACGAGTACGGCGGAACCGCGGGCGTCGTCACCCTGGAGGACATCGTCGAGGAACTCGTCGGCGAGGTCCGCGACGAGCACGACGCCACGGACGTGCCGGAACTCGCGCCGGCCCCGCCCGAGGACGGCAGCCCCGCCTGGGACGTCGACGGCGGCTGCCGTGTCGACCTGCTCCGGCGGATCGGCCTGGACGCTCCCGAGGGCCCGTACGAGACCGTCGCCGGACTGGTCGCCGACCTGCTCGGCCGCATCCCGGCCGCCGGCGACCGCGCCGAGCTGCCGGGCTGGCGGCTGGCCGTGCGCCAGGTCGGGCACTACCGCGCGGAGCGGGTCCGGCTGGTGCGCAGCGCCAGTGCGGCGGACCCGGTCCCGGCCGTGGCGGAGGCCGCCCGATGAGCGTGATCCAACTCCTCTTCGCCGCGCTGCTGGTCCTCGCCAACGGCTTCTTCGTCGGCGCCGAATTCGCCCTCGTCTCCGTCCGCCGCAGCCAGATCGAACCGCTCGGCACGGCCCGGGCCCGCCAGGTGCTGCACGGCCTCGAGCGGCTGCCGCAGATGATGGCCGCCGCCCAGTTCGGCATCACCGTCTGCTCGCTGACCCTGGGGGCCGTCGCCGAACCGACGGTGGCCCGCCTGCTGGAGCCGGTGTTCGCATGGCTCCACATGCCCAGCGGCATGGTCCACCCGCTCGGCTACGTCATCGCACTCGCGGCCGTGGTCTTCTTCCACCTCGTCATCGGCGAGATGGTGCCGAAGAACCTCGCGATGGCCGCGCCGGAGAAGGCCGCGCTGTGGCTCGGCCCCGGTCTGGTCGCCTTCGCCCGGCTGTGCCGGCCGATCACGGCGGCCCTCGGCGCCTGTGCCAAGGGTGTCCTGCGGCTCTTCCGCGTCGAGCCCAAGGACGAGGTCGAGGCCGCCTTCACCAGCGTCCAGCTGGGCCGACTGGTGGAGGACTCCCGCCAGGCGGGGCTGCTGGACCCCGAGGAGCAGGAGCGTCTGGAGGACGCCCTGGAGCTGGGCTCGCACCCGGTGACCGACGTCCTCCTCCCGCGTGAGGCGCTGGTCACGGTTGGTCCGTCGGTCACCTCGGCCGAGATCGTCGCGCTCACCGCCCGCACCGGCTACTCCCGCTTCCCGGTCGCCGCCGGCAACGGCGCCTTCCTGGGCTACGTGCACGTCAAGGACGTCCTCGACGTGGAGGACGCCGAGCAGGCCGTACCGCAGCGGACGTGGCGCCCGATGACGACCCTGCGGGCCGAGCTGCCGCTGGACGACGCCCTGACCGTCATGCGCCGGGCGGCCACCCACCTGGCCCAGGTGGCGGACGCCTCCGGCAAGGTGCTGGGCCTGGTGGCCCTGGAGGACGTACTGGAACTGCTCGTGGGCGAGGTGCGCGACCCCGCGCACCGCGCGGCGACCGAGGTACGGCTGACCGAGCCCCGGGTGAGCGGGGAGCCGGAGGAGGCACTGGCCACGCAGGTCCTGTGAGGCACGCGGACGAGGAACCCGGGGTCCGTCCGTCACAGGGCTGACGGATCCTGGGGCCCCCGCCCCGACAGCACCTCCCCGTACGCCTGCATCAGGTCCGGCAGCCGCAATGTCGATAAGTCGTCCCGGGACGGCGTTCCGGGGTACGTCGACAAACGCAGGTCCCGGTAGGCGCAGCTCTTCTCGTACAGGGTCCGCAGGAACCGACCGTTGCCGAGTTCGTCGATCCACCCCTGGTCGACCACGTGCCCGGCGATCGAGTGCAGCTCGTCCCGGGCCTCGTCGTCCCACAGGTCGCCGTTCTCCGCGGCGAGCACCTTGCCGATCTCGGTGAGTTCCGCGGGCCGGTACGACGGGAAGTCCACCCGGGTGGTGAAGCGGGACGACAGCCCGGGGTTGGCGGCGAGCAGGCGGTCCATGCCCTCGGGGTAGCCGGCGAGGATCACCACCAGGTGGTCGCGGTTGTCCTCGGCCCGCTTGAGCAGCACCTGCAGGGCCTCGTCGCCGTACGCGTCGCCCTTGCCGTAGCCCGAATTGGACAGGGAGTAGGCCTCGTCGACGAAGAGCACGCCGCCGATCGCGGAGTCGATGAGCTCGTTGGCCTTGACGGCGGTCTGCCCCAGGTACTCGCCGACCAGATCGGCCCGCTGTGCCTCCACAAGGTGGTCGCCGCCGAGCAGGCCGAGCGCGTAGAAGACGCGGCCGAGGATGCGGGCGACCGTCGTCTTGCCGGTGCCAGAGGGGCCGGAGAAGACGAAGTGGCGTTTGGGCGGCTGCACGGGCAGCCCCTGCCCGGCCCGGAGCCGCGCCATGTTCAACTGCGCGGACAGGGCCTTGACCTGCCGTTT
Source organism: Streptomyces sp. NPDC001292 (assembly GCF_042896465.1). Taxonomy (NCBI): domain Bacteria; kingdom Bacillati; phylum Actinomycetota; class Actinomycetes; order Kitasatosporales; family Streptomycetaceae; genus Streptomyces; species Streptomyces sp. NPDC001292. Next base: position 52,128 of record NZ_JBIAXG010000044.1, on the reverse strand, counting down.
CACCGGTTCGAGACCCACCATGCGCTCGAGTTCGGCCAGTGCTTCCTCCAGTAACGCGGGGTCGGTCGGCCCGGTGGGCAGCGGCGCGTCGGCGGCCGGAGTGCGCCGGCGCACCGCCGGATCTGTCACCGACGGCAGCGGACCGGTCACCGGCAGGTCGGTCCCGGACAACTTCAGGTCCCGGCCCTCGGTGCCGAACAGCGGGTCCAGCAGATCGGGGCCGTCCATGATGTCCTGCCCGAGGCCGGTGAGAGTGATCGCGGCGAGGCCGGCCGTGTCCTCGTACCCGTCGCCCTCGGCGATCGCCGCGAGCCGTGCCGAGGTGTCCATGAAGGCCGGATCGACCCGGTGCACCGCCCGGTACAGGGGGAGCGCCGCGGCGCTGCGGCCGGTGCCCTCGTGGGCCCGTGCCAGCCAGTACCTGAGTTCCTTGCGCTGCGGCTGCTCGCTGCGGCAGCGCATCAGCGCGGCCGACAGCAGCGGCTCGGCCTGCCCGTACATCTCCAGGCGCACCCGGGCCATGCCGCCGAACAGGCCGGCCTCGATGCCGAGCAGCGGATCGTCGAGCAGCGGGTCGGTGTGCCGGACGAGCTGCTCCCAGTCCTTGACGAGGTAGGCGCGGCAGGCGTGCAGAAAGCGGACCTGGGTGTCGGCGTCCACCGGCGGCAGCCCGGCCAGCGCGCGGTCCAGTTCGGGGACGTGGCGGCCGTCCAGCCAGTGCGAGGCGTGCGCGAGCAGCAGGTCGCGCGGACTCTCCAGCACGGGCTGCACCCACCAGCCCAGCCAGTACCAGGAGTTGAGGGTGCGGCGGTGCCGGGCGCGCTGTTCTCCGAAACGGTCGCGGTGCCGGAACATCCTGAGCAGCGCGGTCGTCGTGTCGACGCGCAACGCGTGCAGGCCGAGCCAGCCGTCGGCCATCCCGGGGTCCAGCCGCACCGCGGCCCGGAACTCCTCCTCCGCCTGCGGATAGGCGCCCATGGTGTAGGCGTCCACGCCTCGCAGCCACGCGAGGTCGGCCGGGGCCGTCGGGCCCCGCGTGCCGAAGTCCATCACGTCCCCCACAAACCGTGCCCCCGAAGGTTCGCCGCCAGGCATCCACCCGACGGCTTCCTGTGGTCGAACCGCTGTACCGCGGACCGGAGTTGCAGGTGCGCGAAGCAATCGTTCGAAGGTCGCACCGAGGGCATCGTACCCGCGGGGCCATCGCCCGCCGAAGGGTGCCGCAGGGGCCGTTCGGTGAGGTGGCGGCGGACGGGACGAACCCGGCGTGGTGACCCAGTGTGAGCGAATGGCGTCGCGCAGCGTCCGGAAAACGCGAGGAGGGCAGAACGAAGCCCCCGATCACGGGGGAACAACCGGGGGCTTCGTGACTGCGGGCGGTTCGCTATGACCGCTCATTGAGAACGTAAGACCTGTACGGCCCCCGGGTCAAGCGGAGTTGAGGGACTCGGCAAAGTTGCCCGGCAAGGGACTTCACAAGTTCAGCACAATGCCGACGACCCGTCACGGTGGGTGACGATCTGGTCCGGTCCAACGGCCCCGGCAGGGCCCCCCAGCACCTCGTATCCCTTCGGCAACTGCCGTACCAGAAGATCCGCGAAGGGCCGCGAGGGGTCCTCGGCGAAGTGCCGCCGCTCGGCCTCGACCCACCTGGACCAGAACTCCCGCTGCTCCTCGCCGTCCCGCGACCGGCCGCGCCCCCAGGCCTCCTCGCGGGGCAGGTCCATCCACAGCAGGTGCGCCAGATGCCGACGCAGCGCCCGCCGTCCGGCGCCCACGCCCTCGACGAGGATCACGGGAGCCGGCGGCAGCTCCCGGGCGGACCCGAACCGCCGCGCCCGCCAGTCGTAGGGGGCATAGCGTGCCGTCGCCCCCCGTCCGAGCGGCTCGACGACCTCACTCAGCAGCCGCCCCTCCCAGTCGAACAGTTCCTCATGGCTCGCGACGTCGTCCAGGTGCAGCACGGGCGCGCCCCCCAGCGCCACGGCCAATTTCCCCGTGAACGTGGACTTCCCGGAGCCCGCGTGCCCGTCGATGCCGACCAGCCGCACGGTCCCGCAGGACGGCGGCGCACCACGAAGGAGAGTGGCGAGAGCGCGGATGGCGATTCCCGGAGTGTGAAGAGGATGACGGTGTGTGCTCCGTGGGCATTCTAGTGACCGCTCCCCCGCGCCGCCGGTGGCCGCGGCGGGTGGCGCGGGCGGCCGGGTGCCCGGCTTGGCGGGGGCTCGGCGCAGGTCATGCCAGTGGTGGAGACCAATATTGGTGGGCGTGGCGTGTGTCGAAGTGCTGGCAGGAGGCGGGTGGCGCGGCCATAGTGGGCGCAGCCACGGACCCGCCCCGACGTCGGACACCTGGGGGTCATCCACCCATGAGCAGAGCCGAACAGCCGTCCCGCAGATCCGTCCTGGCCGTCGCCATCGCCGCGGCGGCGATGGCGGGTGGCGCGGCCCCGGTGGCCGCCGCGACCACGGCCGCACCCGCCGCCGGCGCCAAGGACGCCGGAGCCGCCCCGGCCCGCCCGGTCGACTACCGCGCCTGGACCACGTACACCGACTGGCGTGCGGGCGCGGCCCGCGGCACCCGCGCCGTCGCGGGCGCCCGGCCAGGCCTCGAGATCGCGCAGCCCGCGGGCACCACCGACTACACCGACCCGCACACCGGCACGACCGCGACCTGGGAGTACGCCACTTGGACCAGCCCGGTGCACCGGCTGTCCGTGCCGGCCACGGAGGCGGTCGCATCCTGGAACGCGCACACCCCGGCCGGCACCTGGATCCAGGTCGAACTGCGGGGCACGTACTCCGACGGCACGGACACCCCCTGGTACGTGATGGGCCGCTGGGCGGCCGGCGACCAGGACATCAAACGGACCTCCGTCGACGGCCAGAGCGACGGTCGCAGCACGATCTGGACGGACACCTTCTCCCTGGACGACCCGGCCTCCGGGCTGCGTCTCACCTCCTACCGGCTGCGGCTCACCCTCCACCGCAGGCCCGGCACCCGGCTCACGCCCACCGTCTGGCGGATCGGAGCCATGGGCTCCGACGTCCCCGACCGCTTCACCGTCCCGGCCTCCACACCCGGCGTGGCCAAGGAGTTGATCGTCCCGCGCTACTCGCAGTCGATCCACTCCGGCCAGTACCCCGAGTACGACAACGGCGGCGAGGCCTGGTGCAGCCCCACCTCCTCCCAGATGATCATCGAGTACTGGGGTGGGCGGCTCACCCCCGAGCAACTGTCCTGGGTCGACCCGTCCTACGCCGACCCGCAGGTCTGCAACGCGGCCCGGTACACGTACGACTACCAGTACGAAGGCTGTGGCAACTGGCCCTTCAACGCCGCCTACGCGGCCACCTTCAAGGATCTGCGGGGAGTGGTGACCCGGCTCGGCTCGCTCACCGACCTGGAGACGCTGATCGCGGCCGGCATCCCGGCCATAACGTCCCAGTCCTTCCTCAGCACCGAGCTGACCGGCGCCGGTTACGGCACCAACGGCCACCTCATGACCGTCATCGGGTTCACCGCCGAAGGTGATGTGATCGCCAACGACCCGGCCTCGCCGAACGACGCGGCGGTACGGCGCGTGTACCGGCGCCGGGAGTTCGAGAACATCTGGCTCAGGACCAAGCGCTACAACGCTTCCGGCAAGGTCGCCTCCGGCTCCGGCGGCATCTGCTACCTGTACTTCCCGGCCCGCCTCACGGGCCACCAGCGCGAGGCGCTCGCCGCCGTGGGAGTGAGCTGACGGGAGCTGCGCGTGCACGAAGGCCCCGGGCGACCGGGGCCTTTCCGGCGACCTGCCTCCGCACCCTGCCGGCCTGCCATACTGCGGATGTCCGACCGCCAGTTGGAGGCCAGGGTCGAATTGAATGTCAGTCAACCGCGCAAGACCGCAGGCCCCCGGGTGCGCGGCACCGAGCGCTCCGAGGGTCGTCGCGCCGAACTCCTCGCCATCGGACGGAGGTTGTTCGCCGATACGTCCTACGACGCCCTGTCGATGGACGACATCGCCCGGCAGGCCCATGTGGCCAAGGGACTGATCTACTACTACTTCCGGTCCAAGCGCGGCTACTAACTGGCGATCATCGAGGACTCCGTCGCCGACCTGGTCACCTTCGCGGCGCGCGGCCTGGAAATGCCGGCCGTGGACCGGGTGCACCGCAACATCGACGGCTGCCTCCGCTACGCGGAGCACAACCAGGCCGCCTACCGCACCGTCGTCAGCGGCGGCGTCGGCTTCGACACCGAGGTGCACGCCATCCGGGACGGCGTGCGCGAGGCCATCGTCGCGACCATCGCGGAGGGCGCCTACGGCCGTACGGCCATCGCCCCGGTGGCCCGCATGGGGCTGCTCGCCTGGGTGTGCAGTGTCGAGGGCGCCACCCTGGACTGGATCGGCCGGCCCGAACTCTCCCGGGACACCATGCGTGAGTTGCTGGTGAAGACACTCGGCGGCGCGCTGCGCGCCATCGAGGAGATCGACCCGACCCATCCGGCCCCCGCACCCGCCCGCCGCGACGGCTGAGCAGCAGGGGTCCAAGGAGAAGCGAGGAGAGGGGCGAGGGGCGGAGGGGGTGCTCGCCCTCCGCCCCTGCCTCCCCGGGTGCGGCGCTACTTGATCGCCTTGGTCAGCTCACCGCTGCCGTGTCCCCGCTCAGTTCCCAGAAGAACGTCCCGCGGAGACCCTGGTCGTTCTTGTACGTCATCTTGGTCGCGACGGTCGCCGGAGTGTCGTAACTCCGCTATTCGCCGCCGCACTTGGCGTACGCGGTGCCGCCCACTGTGCCGGTCGCGGGGACTTGGTCTTCAGCACCCTGTAGTCGTCGATGCCCTGTTCGTAACGTGCCCGCCGCCGGTCCGGTCGCCTGGCCGCCGGGCGCGGACCGGGTGACGCCGGGTGTCGGCGATCCCGTCCACCGACTCGTCGGCGGTGTGGGCGCGGCCGGTCGCCGCGTAAGAGTCGCCCGTGGCTGGCGCACTTGCCGCCGGTGACGTCGCCGAAGGCGTAGTTGATGTGGGTGAGCTTCGCCGCGGAGCCGAAGGTCTCGATGTCCTTGACGAGGTACTTGCGGTCGTAGACGCCCCATTCGGTGAAGTAGCCGACCACCTTGGAGCCCGCGGCGGCCGTCTGTGCGACGGACCGGGTGGGGTGGCGGTGGCGGTGCCCGCGCCGGCGAGCGGCCTGGCGCCGAGCGTGACGGTACAGGCGCGGACAGCAGCGCCCGGAGGCGGTGGGGAATGTGCATCGGGTGTCTCCTCGTGGGGGAGAGGGGATCGCCGATTGGTATGAACGCGGTAAGCGTTGAGTTCGGGCACCCTAGGAGGACTAGACCAGTTGGTCAATGGTTCGGACCAATTTCAGACGCTCGGGATTTCTTGAAGTAAGCGGTCGTTAACCGGTGACGAGATGCCTCGGATCGGGCATACTCACAGCGCACAGCCGCTGGTCAGCAGCTTCCGTGACCCGGGATCGCCGACATCGGCTGGGCCCGAGAACGACCCCGGCGGAGCCGCCCCACCCATGGCGCACATCCGCCGATGTGCCCGAAAGGGAGGAGAGCGTCGCCATGCCCGACCGCGCCCCGCAGCCGGTGGACCGGCAACTGCCCACGGAGGAGGCCCGGGATCTGATCTCGCTCGTCCGCGACATCGCGCAGCACGAGATCGCCCCGAAAGCGGCCGAGGAGGAGGACGCGGGACGCTTCCCGCGCGAGGTCTTCACCCTGCTCTCCCGCTCGGGCCTGCTCGGCCTGCCCTACGACTCCGAGTACGGCGGCGGCGACCAGCCCTACGAGGTCTACCTCCAGGTGCTGGAGGAGCTGGCCGCGGCCCGTCTCACCGTCGGTCTCGGCCTGAGCGTGCACACCCTCGCCTCCTACGGGCTCGCCGCCTACGGCACCAAGAAGCAGCAGGTCGAGCACCTGCCCGCGATGCTGGGCGGCGGCCTGCTCGGCGCGTACGCCCTCTCGGAGCCGGCCTCCGGCTCCGACGCCGCCTCGCTGCGCACCAAGGCGGTCCGGGACGGCGACGGCTGGGTGCTCACCGGGACCAAGTCCTGGATCACCCACGGCGGGGTCGCCGACTTCTACACGGTGATGGCCCGCACCGGTGAGCAGGGCCCGCGCGGGATCACCGCCTTCCTCGTGCCGGGCGACGCCGAGGGCCTGAGCGCCGCGGCCCCGGAGAAGAAGATGGGCCTGAAGGGTTCGCCCACCGCGCAGATCCACCTCGACGGCGTGCGGGTCGGCGACGACCGGCGCCTGGGGGAGGAGGGGCAGGGTTTCGCCATCGCCCTGTCCGCGCTCGACTCAGGACGGCTCGGCATCGCGGCCTGCGCCATCGGCCTCGCCCAAGCCGCGCTGGACGAGGCGGTCGGCTATGCCGCCGGACGGCAGCAGTTCGGGCGGCCGATCTCCGACTTCCAGGGGCTGCGCTTCATGCTCGCCGACATGGCGACGCAGATCGAGGCGGGCCGCGCGCTGTACCTGGCGGCGGCGCGACTGCGGGACGCGGGCCTGCCGTTCGCGCGGCAGGCGGCCATGGCCAAGCTGTTCTGCACGGACACGGCCATGAAGGTGACCACGGACGCCGTCCAGGTGCTCGGCGGATACGGCTACACCACGGACTTCCCGGCCGAGCGCTACATGCGCGAGGCCAAGGTCCTGCAGATCGTCGAGGGCACCAACCAGATCCAGCGGATGGTCATCGCCCGTCACGTCGCGGGTCCCGAGAGCCGCTGAGCTGCGCGAGACCGGCCGGTGGCGCCGCCAGTCGGACCCACTCCGGGTCGTGACGTCCCGGCAGGGTGCGGCCCCGGTCGGCCCAGGCGCGCATCAGGTCGCGGTAGATCGGCGGGTCCGGTGGCTGCGGAGGTGCCGGCGGAACCGATTCTGCGGGCGGCGGCGGCACGAAGACGCGCCGCCGTCGTCCGGCTGCCGGATGCGTGGTGGTCATACTCCGGCAACGCGGCATACGGCGGGCAGGTCACCGCCCGGTGGAATCGAGCGTGAGTTCACCGGCGTCCGGGCCGGCGGCCTCCGGGGAACCGGGGGCGCTGTTCGGGCACCACGGCGGCCTGCGAGTCCCGGCCGTGGTGCACGGACGGATGCGGGTGCCCGGCGGTGCGGCGCCGCTCAGGCGGCGTACCGGCGCAACTGCGGCACGCGCATCGGGCGGGAGCCCGGGCCGCCGACGTGCGAGAAGGGCTGCATGCGCCAGTCGAGGCTCTGCGGGAGTGTCAACAGCAGCGCGGTGTCCTGCTCCTGCGGGCCGAAGGACTCGTCCGCGGGCCGGGCGTCGGACGCCCAACGCCCCGTACCGGCGCAGACCGTGAGCCCGAACGGGTTCCACGGCGAGGCGCACAGCGCGTGCTCCGGCAGAACCTCCTCGTCCGCCAGCAGGGCGATGGGCTGCGCGCACTCCGGGCAGATCACCCGGTACATCTCGAAGGTGTCGTAGGCGTCGGCTTCCGCGCCGTCCACGTCGTCCTCGGCCTCGGATTCCAGGCACTCCGGCTGGAACTCGACGACCGACTGGCCTCGCCTGGGCACAGAACGACCAGGGCGCTTGAGACTCTGCATGGGATTCTCCCCCTAAGGCTGGGCCGTGAAGGCGCTGCGGCCTCGACCACAGCAAGCACTTCCCGTCCGGTCTCGCCGGTAATCGCGAGAGCATCACGGAGGGGCTCCGGGACGTGTGGCGTTGGTCACATGCCGCTCGCAGGTGCCCGCCGTGGTGGGTTTGTCCGCCAACGGGGCACGACCCGGGCCGCTCGGCTGTCCCGGGAGTTCAGGCGCACTGTAGGTTCTTGCGCCATGGAGGAGCTGGACCGACAGATCGTGCAGCTGCTCGTCAAGGACGGGCGGATGAGCTACACCGACCTGGGCAAGGCCACCGGTCTGTCCACGTCGGCCGTGCACCAGCGGGTGCGGCGGCTGGAGCAGCGCGGTGTCATCCGCGGCTACGCCGCGGTCGTCGACGCCGAGGCCGTGGGGCTGCCCATGACCGCCTTCATCTCGGTCAAACCCTTCGATCCCAGCGCCCCCGACGACATCGCCGACCGCCTGGCCGGCGTCCCCGAGATCGAGGCCTGCCACAGCGTCGCCGGCGACGAGAACTACATCCTCAAGGTCCGCGTCTCCACCCCGCACGAGCTGGAGGAACTGCTGGCGCGCGTGCGCACGTTGGCAGGCGTCTCGACCCGCACGACGGTGGTCCTCTCCACCCCGTACGAGTCCCGCCCGCCCCGCGTCTGACCCAACCCGGCGCGGAAGACCCGTCCCGGGACACAGGGCAGGCTCGTCGGGGCGCCCGCGGTGGAGTTACGGCGGGCCGGGGTGACCTGCGTGCCGGGGGGTTCGGGGAAGGCGGGAGACTGGGGGCATGAGTGAGCGTGCTGTCGAGGTTCGGACCGTCCTTCTTCGCAGGGGCGAGATCCACAGTCCCGCCGATCCGTTCGCGACCGCCATGGTCGTGGAGGCGGGCCAAGTGGCCTGGGTCGGCTCGGAGGGGGCGGCCGACGCCTTCGCCGACGGTGTCGACGAGGTGGTCGACCTGGACGGCGCCCTCGTCACCCCGGCGTTCACCGACGCCCATGTGCACACCACCGCCACCGGCCTCGCGCTCACCGGTCTCGACCTGTCCGACGCGCCCTCCCTGGAGGCGGCGCTCGCCCTGGTACGGGACTTCGCCGCCGCCCGTCCGGACGACCGCGTCCTGCTGGGCCACGGATGGGACGCGGCCCGCTGGCCCGGCGGACGCCCCCCGACGCGCGCCGAACTCGACGAGGCCACCGGTGGCCGGCCGCTCTACCTCAGCCGCATCGACGTGCACTCCGCGGTCGTCACCACGGCACTGCTCGACCTCGTGCCGGGGATCCCCGGGCCCGTGGAGGGCCCGCTGACCGCCGACGCCCACCACTCCGTACGGGCCGCCGCGTTCGCCGCCGTCACCCCCGCCCAGCGCGCCGAGGCGCAGCGCGCCGCGCTCGCCCGTGCCGCCTCCCTGGGCATCGGATCGGTGCACGAGTGCGGCGGCCCGCGCATCTCCTGCGAGGACGACTTCACGGGCCTGCTGCGGCTCGCCGCCGAGGAACCGGGCCCCCGGGTCGTCGGCTACTGGGCGGAGGAGGACGTCGACAAGGCGCGCCGGCTGGGCGCCCACGGCGCCGCCGGCGACCTCTTCGTCGACGGCTCCATCGGCTCGCACACCGCCTGCCTGCACGCGCCGTACGCCGACGCCGCCCACACCGGCACCGCCTACCTGGACGCGGCCGCCGTCGCCGCCCATGTCGCCGCCTGCACCGAGGCGGGCCTCCAGGCGGGCTTCCACGCCATCGGCGACGCCGCCGTCACCGCGGTCGTCGACGGCGTGCGCGCCGCGGCCGAGAAGGTGGGCCTGGCCCGCGTCCGCGCCGCCAGGCACCGCGTCGAGCACGCCGAGATGCTCACGCCGGAGACCGTCGCGGCCTTCGCCGAGCTCGGCCTCACCGCGTCCGTACAGCCCGCCTTCGACGCCCTGTGGGGTGGCGAGGAGGGCATGTACGCCCAGCGCCTGGGCGCCGAGCGGGCACGGACGCTGAACCCCTTCGCGGCCCTGCTGCGCGCCGGCGTCCCCCTCGCCTTCGGCTCCGACAGCCCCGTCACACCGCTGGACCCGTGGGGCACGGTCCGGGCGGCCGCCTTCCACCGCACCCCCGAGCACCGTGTCTCCGTACGAGCCGCGTTCACCGCGCACACCCGCGGCGGCTGGCGGGCGGTCGGACGGGACGACGCGGGCGTCCTGGTGCCCGGCGTGCCCGCGGACTACGCCGTCTGGCGCACCGGCGAACTCGTCGTCCAGGCTCCCGACGACCGGGTCGCGCGCTGGTCGACCGACCCGCGTTCGGGAACGCCCGGGCTGCCCGACCTCACCCCGGGGGGTGACCTGCCCGTCTGCCTGCGGACCGTGGTGGGCGGACGGACGGTGTTCGTACGGCCGGGCGAGTGATCTCCCGTGGGCGCACGACGCCGCCCCGCGCCAGCCGCTCGGTCGTGCGACCTGCGCATCCTCCGCGCCGACCCAGCTGTTATGGGCGTTTGTACAGGTCAAGGCAGTGGTTGACAGGCGGCGGCAGCGGGCCGGTAGGTTCTGCCGGGTCCACCACCGGACGCCCGGCCGGGGAACTTCCGTACCCGCGTCGCGGCGCCGCTGGGTCAGGGACGGTGTGCCGCACCGGGTCACCGTCGCTGGGAGCCAGGCTCAGCGCCCGCGACCGCGGGGGAACGTTCCGGACGGTCGGCAAGGTGTGACCCCGGGTGGGGCCCGGGCGCTCAGTAGACAACGGCTTTCGGTCGATCCGCAGCCAGCGGGTCCCAGGTCGGCCCGAAGGGCGCCGGGCCCCCATCCGCCGCACGGCGGATCCGTGACACGATCGAAGCCGGCACTCTTACCCCGCTCTTGCGGAATCGACACCCCCGTACCCACGCGATGTCACGTCCTCGCAGGCCGGGGCCACTATGGTGGTCCACCTGCGTACGGACATGAAGGGGCAGCAGTGAACGACGGCGACGGCAACCCCGCGACCGGCTCCCGGGAGAGGCGACTCGGCCCGCTCGGCACGGCCTTGGTGATCATTCCGACCTACAACGAGGCGGAGAACATCAAGACGATCGTGGGCCGGGTGCGCACGTCCGTCCCCGAGGCGCACGTCCTCGTGGCCGACGACAACAGCCCCGACGGCACGGGCAAGCTCGCCGACGAACTGGCGGCCGAGGACGGGCACGTGCACGTGCTGCACCGCAAGGGCAAGGAAGGCCTCGGCGCCGCCTACCTCGCGGGGTTCCGCTGGGGCCTGGAGCGCGACTACGGCGTACTGATCGAGATGGACGCCGACGGTTCCCACCAGCCCGAGGAACTGTCCCGGCTGCTGACCGCCCTCAAGGGCGCCGACCTGGTCCTCGGCTCCCGCTGGGTGCCGGGCGGACGCGTGGTGAACTGGCCGAAGTCCCGCGAGTTCCTCTCACGCGGCGGCAGCACCTACTCCCGCCTCGCCCTGGACCTGCCCCTGCGGGACATCACCGGCGGCTACCGTGCCTTCCGCCGGGAGACGCTGGAGGGCCTGGGGCTGGACGAGGTCGCCTCGCAGGGCTACTGCTTCCAGGTCGACCTGGCCCGCCGCGCCGTGAAGGCCGGCTACCACGTCGTCGAGGTCCCCATCACCTTCGTCGAGCGTGAGCACGGCGACTCCAAGATGAGCCGCGACATCCTCGTCGAGGCGCTGTGGCGGGTCACCGCGTGGGGCGTGGGGGAGCGGGTGACCAAGATCACCCGCCGGGGCGGCAAGCCCCAGGCATAGCCCTTATCCGGGACTGAGCAGCCGCCAGGCACACTGGGAGCATGACGACTGGCGCTCCGACATCCTCGTACTCCGCCCGGCCCCGGCGCTCCCGGCCCCGCCGGTACCTGCCGCTGAGCCTCGCGGTGTGGATCGTGCTGGAGATCTGGCTGCTGACGGTGGTCGCCGGAGCGGCGGGCGGGTTCACGGTCTTCCTGCTGCTGGTCGCCGGCCTGGCCCTGGGCGCGGTGGTGATCAAGCGGGCGGGCCGCCGTGCCTTCCAGAGCCTCAACGAGGCGCTCCAGCAGGGCGGGGCCCCCTCCGCGCGCCGCGGTGGCAACGGCCTGATGATGCTGGGTGGCCTGCTGCTGATGATCCCCGGTCTGATCTCGGACGCGGTGGGCCTGCTCCTGCTGCTTCCGCCGGTCCAGCAGGCCGTGAGCCGCTTCGCCGGGCGGACCGTCGACCGCAGGCTGCGCGAGGCCACCCCCGGCACGCTCGGCGACGCCTTCCAGCAGGCCCGCATCCACCGCCCCGACGGCAAGGTGGTCCAGGGCGAGGTGATCAGGGACGAGCCGGCGGACGCCCCGGGTCAGCAGCGCCCGCCGCTGACCCGGTGACACCGGCGCACTCGCGCCACTGAAGAACCAAACATGGCAGCGGGCGCCGTACGTGGACGTACGGCGCCCGCTGCCATCGGCGTGCGTGGCGTGCGCTGCGAACCGGCCCGGCCTCGGCGGGGACTACGCGCTCTTGCGGCTGTCCCGGGGATGGACGGCGATGTTCATCGCGCCGGACCGCAGCACGGCGAGACGCTCCTCGAGGACCTCTTCGAGTTCCTCGCGGGTACGCCGCTCCATCAGCATGTCCCAGTGCGTACGCGCCGGCTTCGCCTTCTTCTCCTCCGGCCCGTCGCCATCCACGAGGAGTGCCTGGGCCCCGCAGACCTTGCACTCCCACTCCGGCGGGATCTCCGCCTCGACCGAGAAGGGCATCTCGAAACGGTGCCCCTTCTCGCATGCGTACTCCACGGCCTGGCGCGGGGCCAGGTCGATACCGCGGTCCGTCTCGTAGCTGGTCACCACGAGGCGCGTGCCGCGAAGAGCTCGCTCACTCATGAATCGTGCCTCCCGGGCTTGTCGCCCACAGGACAGGTGTCGCTGTCGTCGTCATCCGGTCAACGTCCGGTCGGCGGTAAAGATTCCCGTTCCGATCTCCCGTTCCGGGTCATGCGTCGCCGTCGTAGCCGCAGCCTTGTCAACCAGTGCAGTACCCACCGGCGCCCGGTTTGTCACATCTGTTAGGACATGTCACCCAGCGTTTCGGCATCTTCGACGCGCAGTAACGGTACGCCTGGCAGGCCAAACGCGTACACTACCGCCCTTTCGCCTTGAGCGCTAAATCCGATCGGGGACCGGATTGCCCGCGTCGCCGATCGCACGGCGCACCGGAACCCGGGCGAGCAGCACGAACCCGATCGCGAAGAACGCCACCAGCGAGATGATCGCGTCCCGGTAGCTGCCCGTCAGCTGATAGGTGATCCCGAACAGCAGCGGGCCCAGCCAGCTCATGCCCCGGTCGCTCATCTCGTAGGCCGAGAAGTACTCGGCCTCCTTGCCGGGCGGGACCAGGTGTGAGAAGAGCGACCGGGACAGCGCCTGGCTCCCGCCGAGGACCAGCCCGATCCCGGCGGCCAGCACGAAGAACCACATCGGCGCCCCGGCCGGCAGGAAGTACCCGGCCGCCAGGATGACCGCCCACGCGGCCAGCGAGCCGAGGATCGTGCGCTTGGCCCCGTACCTGTGGGCCAGCCTTCCCATGCCGAGCGCCCCCGCCACCGCCAGCACCTGCACCATCAGCACCGCCGTGATGAGCGTCGACTGGCTCAGGCCCAGCTCCAGGGAGCCGTACACCGAGGCCTGCGAGATCACCGTCTGGATGCCGTCGTTGTAGACGAGGTAGGCGAGCAGGAAGGACAGGGTGAGCGGTTTGCCCCGCATGTCCCGGACGGTGGCGGCGAGTTGGCGCCATCCGTGGACCGGTGCCGCGGCGGGGGCGGTGCGGCGGTCGCGCAGCCGCTTCAGCGGGACGAGCGTGAAGACACCCCACCACAGACCGGCCGAGGCCAGGCAGATGCGCACGGCCGTCGACTCGGAGACGCCGAAGGAGTCGTGAGCGGTGAACAGGACGAGGTTCGCCACCAGCACCAGGGAGCCGGCCGCGTAGCCGAAGGCCCAGCCGCGCGAGGAGACCGCGTCGCGCTCCCCGGGCGGGGCGATCTGCGGCAGGTAGGAGTTGTAGAGGACCATCGAGACGGCCACCGACGCGTTCGCGACGACCAGCAGCAGACCGCCCAGCAGATAGCGGTGGCCGTCCAGGAAGAACAGACCCGTGGTGGCGCCGGCGCCCACGTAGGCGGCGGCCGCGAGGAGCGGCTTCTTGCGGCCGGTGCGGTCGGCCGCCGCGCCGGCGACCGGCATCAGCACGATCGCCACGATGACGGACGCCGAGACGCAGTACGCGAAGAACGACCCGGCCCGCACCGGGATGCCCAGCGGGTGCACGAACCCGTCCGCGTCCGCCGCCGACTCGGCGACCGCCGTGAGATAGGGGCCGAGGAACACGGTGAGCACGCTCGTGGAGTAGACGGAGCACGCCCAGTCGTAGAAGTACCAGCCGCGCTGCTCGCGGCGCCGGTCGGCGGCCTCGTCGCCGGCTCGCCCTGCCCGCACGGTGTCACTGCCCACCCCGTGCCCTCACTTCCCCGCTGGTTCCCCTGTTGCCGACGGTTCGCGAAGCCGAACGGGGGTGTGCCGGGCCTCAGGCCCAGACACCCCGGTCCTCCATGACCTTGCGCAACGTGTCGATGTGGTCGGTCATGATGCCATCGACGCCGAGGTCCAGGAGCCGGTGCATCAGCGCTGGTTCGTTGATCGTCCACACGTGCACGTGCAGCCGGCGCGCATGGGCGGTGCGGACGAAGCGCCGGTCGACCACCGGGACGCCGTACTGGGAGACGGGCACCTGCGCGGCCACCGCGGACCGGCGCGGCACCGCCGGCAGGCCCCAGGAGCGCAGCCGCAGAGCCAGCACCCCGCGGGTGCCGTACGAGGTCGCGAGGCGCGGCCCGGCCAGCCGCCGCGCCCGGACCACGCGCGCCTCGGAGAAGGAGCCGACGCAGACGCGGTCCCAGGCGTTCGTCCGCTCGATCAGGTCCAGCAGGGGGCGCAGGGCGGGCTCCGCCTTGACGTCGACGTTCCAGCGGACCTCGGGGAAGGTCTCCAGCAGCTCCGCGAAGAGCGGTACCGGCTCACGGCCCGCCACGCGCGCCTGGCGCACGTCCTCCCACGGCAGGTCCGCGATCCGGCCCGCGCCGTCGGTCACCCGGTCCAGGGTCGCGTCGTGGAAGGCGACGAGCCGGCCGTCCGCCGTGGCGTGGACGTCGGTCTCCATGTAGCGGTAGCCCAGTCCGGCCGCGTGCCGGAACTGCGCCACGGTGTTCTCCAGCCCGTCGGCCGCCCCGCCGCGGTGCGCGAACGGGATGGGCCCCGGATGGTCGAGGTACGGGTGGCGTACGGGCGTGGTCACGGACGCAGTATCGCTCGTTCGGGTGTCCCGGCGGCAACGGTCTTGTCTCCGGCCGGCGCCGGAAGGGCGAACACCCGCAGGAAGAGCTGGGCCAGGGGGCCGATGGACACCGCGTACAGCACCGTGCCGACGCCGATCGTGCCGCCGAAGGCGAAACCGATGACGACGACCGCCACCTCCACGGCCGTCCGCATCAGGCGGATCGAGCGTCCGGTGCGCTGGTGCAGCCCCGTCATCAGCCCGTCGCGGGGGCCGGGTCCGAAGCGGGCGGCGATGTAGAGGCCGGTGGCCACTCCGTTGAGCACGATGCCCGCCAGGAGCAGCGGAACGCGGACGGCCAGGGCGCGGGCGTCGGGCACCAGGGCGAGGGCGCCGTCCATGGCGAGGCCGATGACGAAGACGTTGGAGACCGTGCCCAGGCCGGGACGCTGGCGCAGCGGGACCCACAGGAGCAGCACCACCGCGCCGACGACGATCGACATCACGCCGATCGTCAGGCCCGTCAGTTCGGACAGGCCCTGGTGCAGCACGTTCCACGGTTCGAGGCCCAGGCCCGCCCGGACGAGGACTGCGGAGCTCGCGCCGTACAGCGCGAGGCCGATGTACAGCTGGATCAGTCGTCGCCCTAGGCGGGCCGGTATGGACAAAGTGTCCCCCCTGCTGGTGAAGTGGCCTGGTGGATGACACTCTGTGGCGTGGGGAGATTATCCATCCATGGCCAATTCGAGGAAGGTGGACTGGTCGTCATGGCGCAGTGGACCTCGGCGGTGGGAGCCGCGCAGCTCGCTCGGCTGCTCAAGTCCCAGCAGGACCGCCCGGCGGGCCCGGGCTCACGCCGCCCGCCCGCCTACCGCGCGCTCGCCGACGGCATCCGGGTTCTGGTTCTCGAAGGCCGTGTCCCGGTGGCCGCCCGGCTGCCCGCCGAGCGCGAACTCGCCCTGTCCCTCTCCGTCAGCCGCACCACGGTCGCCGCCGCCTACGAGGCCCTGCGCACCGAGGGCTTCCTGGAGTCCCGGCGGGGCGCGGGCAGCTGGACCGCGGTGCCGGCCGGGAATCCGCTGCCGGCGCGCGGACTGGAGCCCCTGCCGCCGGAGGCACTGGGCTCGATGATCGACCTCGGCACCGCAGCCCTGCCGGCCCCGGAGCCGTGGCTCACCCGCGCCGTGCGGGGCGCGCTGGAGGAACTGGCGCCGTACGCCCACACCCACGGCGACTATCCGGCCGGGCTGCCCGCACTGCGGTCGATGATCGCCGAGCGGTACACCACGCGCGGGATCCCCACCATGCCCGAGCAGATCATGGTGACGACGGGCGCCATGGGTGCCATCGACGCCATCTGCCACCTCTTCGGGGGCCGCGGCGAGCGCATCGCCGTCGAGTCGCCGTCCTACGCGAACATCCTTCAGCTCATGCGGGAGGCGGGCGCCCGGCTCGTGCCCGTGGCCATGGCCGAGGGACTCACCGGGTGGGAACTGGACCGCTGGCGCCAGGTGCTGCGCGAGGCCGCGCCCCGGATCGCCTACGTCGTCGCCGACTTCCACAACCCGACCGGCGCGCTCGCCGACGAGGAGCAGCGGCGGAAGCTGGTGGAGGCGGCCCGCTCGGCGGGGACCGTGCTCGTCGTCGACGAGACGATGAGCGAGCTGTACCTGGAGCCGGGGCTGGAGATGCCGCGGCGGGTGTGCGCCTTCGACCCGGCCGGATCCACGGTGATCACCGTCGGCTCGGCCAGCAAGGCCTTCTGGGCCGGGATGCGCATCGGCTGGGTGCGGGCCGCCCCTGATGTGATCCGCAGCCTGGTCGCCGCGCGGGCCTACGCCGATCTGGGCACCCCCGTGCTGGAGCAACTGGCCGTGAACTGGCTGTTCAGCACCGGAGGGTGGGAGGAGGCCGTGGAGGTCCGGCGGGGCCAGGCCCGCGGCAACCGGGACGCCCTGGTCGCGGCGGTCCGGCGCGAGCTGCCGGGCTGGGAGTTCGAGGTACCCGGCGGCGGCCTCACGCTGTGGGTGCGCACCGGCGGCCTGTCGGGCTCTCGCATCGCCGAGGCCGGCGAGCGGGTCGGCGTCCGTGTCCCCTCCGGCCCGCGCTTCGGCGTCGACGGCGCCTTCGAGGGCTATGTCCGCCTGCCGTTCACGGTCACGGGGGCGGTGGCGGAGGAGGCGGCGACGCGGCTGGCGGCGGCGGCCCGGCTGGTGGAGGCGGGGGCCTCCGGGGGGAGCGAGTCCCCTCGCACCTTCGTCGCCTGAGCGCTGCCCGGAGCCCCGTTTCCGTCGGCTCGGGGCGGCGCGCCGAGCCTCCAGCCGCGGCTCCGCGGCCCACGAGGGCCCTCACGAGGGCTCCGCGACCGCTTCCGTCACGGCCTCCGTGGGCTCCGGCACCCGCTCCCCGTCGGCCGGGGTGGTCTTCGGCGGCAGAAGATCGAGCACGGCCTGCCGATGCGCGTCGCTCGTCGCGTCGTCGTAGGGGTCGGGCGTGGTCGGCACCTGAAGCCGGTGGACCGGCTTCGTCCCCAGCCGGGCGTACCCGCGTCCGGCCGGGACGACGGGCAGCGGCGTCGTGTGCGGCGGCGCCCCCAGCACCGCCTTGAGCTGCTCCGCCGTCGCCGGCCCGAGGACGACACGCGCGCGTGTGTGCTGCCGTACCGCGTCGCTCAGCGCCTCCGCGCTGTCGAACTGCTCGGCCACGACGACCGTCACGCCGACCGCGCGTCCGTGCCGCAGGGGCACCTGGAGCAGCGCCTGCGGGTCCTTGCGGCCGTCCGCGGCGGCCAGGTGCGTGAACGCGGTCGGCCGGTCGAGGAGCAGCCACAGCGGCCGTTTGGTGTCCTCCGGCGGCGGATGGCCCGCCTGCCGCGCGCGGTTGACGGCGATCAGCCGGCGCTCGGTCTCGGTGGCCGCCCACTCCAGGCTCGCCAGCACCCCGGCCAGCCCGCACTCGACCGCGAGCACCCTGTCCCGGCCGGTCAGGCAGGCGAACTCACCGGTGCCGCCGCCGTCGACGATCAGCACGTCGCCGTGCTGGAGGGCCTGGAGCGCGATGGAGCGCAGCAGCGTCGAGGTGCCGCTGCCGGCCTGCCCCAGGGCCAGCAGGTGCGGCTCGGTGGAGCGCAGGCCCGTGCGCCAGACGACCGGCGGCACGTCCCGCTGCTCCTCGCCGTAGCCGAGGGGCAGCGTGCGCTGGACCTCCGCGGGGTCGGTGAAGCCGAGCACGGTCTCGCCCGGCGCCGTGACGAAGCGCTGCGCGGCGATGTCGGTGGGCAGCGGGGCGAGGGCGGTGACGGTGAGCTGGTTGCCCTCCTCGTCCCAGGAGAAGAGGTACTCGCGGCCGCGGCCGGCCTTGGCGGTGAGCAGGTGCTCGATCCGCGCGCGGGACTCGGCCTCGCCGTCGGTGAAGTACGCGGGGTACCGGATCACCAGGTGGCGCACACGTCCCGAGTCGTCGAACTCGTAGGCGGGGAACGCCTTCTCCCACGCGCCGCCGTGCGCGTACAGCGGTGCCGGGTCCCCGGCCGCCGAGAAGTAGGGGACCAGCGCCTCGTACAGGGCGGACAGGCGCTGGGTGCGCGACTTGTCGGGGCCCTCGGGCTGCGACCGGGTGCGGTCGCGGCCGTGCCAGGCCGCCGCCGCCATCAGCACGACGGCGGCGAGCAGCGGTCCGTACGGCACCAGCGCCACGACCAGGAACAGCGACGCCACGAGGAACAGCAGCGGGCCGCGCCGGTCCTTCGGCGTGTCCGACCACTTGCGCCGTCCGGCCGAGGCCAGCCGGCGCAGACCACGCGTGATGGTGATCAGCGGGTGGAGGACGTCGGTGGCGCTGTCCGCCGCCGTCCGTGCCAGCTCCCGGCTCCGGGTGAGCTGCGCGCTGCCTGTGCTCAGAATGCGGGGGAGGGGGCGCCGGGCCACTGCTGCCTCCTGGAGGTGCGTACGGGAGGGACGGACGTCGTCAGAACCTCATGCCGCCCAGAAGACTCGCCAGACTCTCGCCGCCGGCCTTGATGCTCGGGGCGATGGCCGTGCTCGAGAGGTAGAAGCCGAACAGCGCCGACACGCACGCGTGCGACGGCTTCAGCCCGTCCTTGCGGAAGAAGACGACGACGATGACGCCGAACAGGATTACGCCTGAGACGGAAAGGATCATGGGAGGTCTCCTGGTGTCGAGTGGGGACAGTCACCCTGAGTTCTTCCAGCATCACAGCATGTATCTATATGACAAAAGGTGCAACTGGGTGAATTTCGTTCGATTTCCATCGGCTGGCGGAGTCCCGTGGGGCGCCTGAGCGGCACTGTGGCCTCCGACCGCGTCCGTGGTGATCTTTACCTCGGGCGGCATCCGGTCATGTGGCGTACGAGCCAGTACGCTGGCGATTCACCCGTACGGCCGACCAGCGCGGGCCGCCGTACGCTTGCTCCCCGCAGTACCGAACGTTCGCAGCGATAGGCGGTCCGGCCGATGAGCGAAGCCCCCGACCCCGAGGTCGTCGAGCTGGCGACCAAGATCTTCGATCTGGCCCGGCAGGGGCGGACCGAGGCACTCGTGGCGTATGTCGACGCGGGCGTCCCGGCCGACCTCACCAACGACCGCGGCGACTCCCTGGTGATGCTCGCCGCCTACCACGGCCACGCGGCGGCGGTCCGCGCGCTGCTGGCCCGAGGCGCCGACGCCGACCGCGTCAACGACCGGGGCCAGACACCCCTCGCCGGAGCGGTCTTCAAGGGCGAGCAGGAGGTGATCAAGGCCCTCCTGGAGGGCGGCGCGGACCCGTCCGCCGGCACCCCCTCGGCCGTCGACACGGCCCGGATGTTCGGCCGGACGGAGCTGCTGGAGATGTTCGGCGAGAGCTGATCCCCAGGGCCGGAAGCAGCCGCTCCGGCCCTTGTGACCAGGAACGACACAAACAACGGGGGAGGCGGTACAGGGCCGCCGGAAATTTCGGTCGCGGCAGCGCGGACGCCGGGCCATCATGACGTCGTGATTCACGGACGCGATGGCTGGGCAGGTGTTGCCGCACCGCGCGGGCCGTGATCCGGCCCGTATGGGCCACCGACGAGAGGCAGAGGAAGATGGTCTACAGCAAGCAGCGGACGGCGGGCGCCCCGACGTGTTGTCGCGCGGCCATGTAGTGCGTGTTCCCCGGTTGCGTCGACGCTTGATGTGAGGCTGTTTCCCATGTTCGATCCGGTCATAGCGCCCAGCGGTACGCTGCTCGGCCTGCTCCAGCGGGGCCGCGGCGACGGCACGCTGCACGCGCTCACCGCCCCGCGCGCCGAAGCGCTGGCGGCACTGAACCACTGCGTGCTGCGCGACCCCCGCCACGACTGGCAGGTGGAGAACCGCTCCCTCTACTACGCCCGGCTCTTCCTCGACCTCGACGGCGAACTGGACCGGATCGAGGAGCACCTCTTCGACCCCGAGGACGCCCTCGACACCGACGAGTCACGCACCGGACTCGCCCTCGCCGTGCTCGGGCACCTCGCCTCCTACGGCAGGCGCGACGCACTCGCCCTGCTGCGCAGGTACGCCGCCACGGGCGCCAACTGGGCCTGGGCCCTGGACGAACTGGCGCTCAGGGACGACGACGCGGGGCTGCGCGCCCTCGCCGCGCCGGTCCTCGCGCGCTTCGCCACCGACGCCGAGGGCGAGGCCGAGCTGGCCGCCGCGGTGCGCGACGCCTTCGAGCCCCGGCCGTGGCGGCTGTGGGCCGAGGACCCGCGCGAGTCGGTCGCCACACGCGTGCGTGCCGCTCACGAGACCGGCTGCTTCGACCTCTGGCAGCGGCAGATGCGCCCCACCGGGCCCCGGCCCGGGTGGAGCGTGCAGGCGGTGTTCGAGTGGGCCCAGCAGGGCGCCGAACGCGGCGCTGCCCGCCATGTCCCGGCGGCCCGCTGTCTCACCGCCGTAGCCGGACCACAGGACCGGCCCGAGATCCTCCGCGCCGCCCGGGCGGGCACCGACGCCGCCCGCTGTACCGCCCTGCGCTACCTCGCCGACGGCGGCGACCCCGACGCCCTGGACCTGATCGAGTCGGCGGTGTCCGACGGCTCGGCCACCGTGGTGGAGGCCGCCGTCGACGCCTTCGAACGCATGCGCGGCGCAGCCGCCGTCGACCGGGCGCGCGGCTGGGCCCGCCGCCCCGACCCGCTGGGCGCCGCCGCCGGACGTGTGCTCGCCTGCCGCGGCGCGGTCCGGGACCGCGACCTCGTCCTCGCCGCCCTGCGGGAGGCGGTCCGGGGCGAAGGCCCCGACGCTCCCACCCTGTGGACCCTGGTCGACGGCGCCGGCCGGCTCGGCATCACCTGCGCAGCGCCCGTTCTGCGTCACATCTACCGCGAGACGGCCTCCTCCCATCTGCGTGGCCGTGCCGCGCGCGCCCTCGCCGCCACCGACCCCTCCTTCCCCACCGGATTCGCCGTCGAATGCCTGTGGGACTGCGAGGAGACCACCCGCGAAATCGCCGCCCGGCACGCCGAGACCGGCGACACGCGCGTCGTCGAGCGACTGCGCAGACTCGCCGCCGACCCGGCCGAGGAGGACGAGGTCCAGACCGCCGTACGCAGCCGGATCGGGCCGGACACGCCCACCGCGTGAACATCCGGTGACCCGGGGGTCAGGAGCGCGTGGCCGGGGGCCGTCCGGTCCGGCCGCACAGCCCAACGCTCACGGGACGTTCCTCGTCCGGAAAGATCCACGTTGACGCGGGCACGTCCAGCACGGCGACAACACCGGTATGCGTGTCGTCATCGTGACCGAATCCTTTCCCCCCGATGTGAACGGCGTGGCCCACTGCGCGCTCCAGACCGCCCGGCACCTCGTCGATCGCGGTCACGCCCCCCTCGTCGTGGCTCCCGCCACCGCCGCCTCGACCGGGCCCGACGTCCCCGCGCCGTGCCCCGTCGTCCGCGTCCCCTCCCTTCCGCTCCCGGGCTACCCCCAGGTCCGCGTCGCCCTGCCCAGCCGGCGCGTCGCGACGGCGCTCACCGAGCACCGCGCCGACCTCGTCCACCTGGCCGGCCCCTTCGTCCTCGGCGTCCGCGGCATGGCGGCCGCCGCCCGGCTCGGCATCCCCGCCGTCGCCGTCTACCAGACCGACCTCGCCGGCTACGCCCGCACCTACATGGGTGCCGGCGAGGCCGCCGCCTGGCGGCGCATCCGCTCCGTCCACGCCGCCGCCGACCTCACCCTGGCCCCCTCCAGCGCCGCCCTGCACGACCTGGAGGCACACGGGGTGCCCCGGGTCAGGCTGTGGGGCCGCGGAGTGGACACCGTCCGCTTCCGCCCCGAGCACCGCGACGAGGCACTGCGCCGCGAACTCGCCCCGAACGGTGAGCTGATCGTCGGCTACGTCGGCCGGCTCGCCCCCGAGAAGCAGGTCGAACTGCTCGCCGGAGTCTGCGGTCTGAACGGCGTACGGGTCGTGGTGGTGGGCGACGGGCCCAGCCGGCCCCAGCTGACCGAGGCCCTGCCGGGCGCCGTCTTCCTGGGCCGTCGCACCGGCGACGAACTCGCCCGGATCTTCGCCTCGCTGGACGTCTTCGTGCACACCGGCCCCTTCGAGACGTTCTGCCAGACCGTGCAGGAGGCCATGGCCTCCGGGGTGCCCGTGGTCGCGCCCGCCGCGGGCGGCCCGCTGGACCTGGTCGCCCACGGTCGCACCGGGCTGCTCGTCCCGCCGCGCGACGCGGCCGCCGTACGCGACGCGGTGTGGGCGCTGGCCGCCGACCCGGCGCTGCGGGCGGAGTTCGCGGCGGCCGGTCGCTCCGCGGTCGAGGGGCGCACCTGGGCGGCGGTCGGCGACCAGCTCCTCGCGCACTACGAGGACGTGCTCGCCGCGCGGCGGACGGCGGTGGCGGCATGACCGCCGCGCCGCTCACCCTCGTGCGGCTCGCGAACTTCGTCGCCCCCGCCTCCGGCGGACTGCGCACCGCGCTGCGCGAACTCGGCAAGGGCTACAAGGCGGCCGGCCACGCGCCGGTGCTGATCGTCCCCGGCGACCGCCACACCGACCAGGAGACCGAGCAGGGCCGCGTGATCACCCTGCCCGGACCGCGGCTGCCCGGCACCGGCGGCTACCGCGTCCTCACCGACAAACGGCGGGTGGCCGCCCTCCTGGAGGAGCTCGCACCGGACCGCCTGGAGGTCTCCGACCGCACGACGCTGCGGTGGACCGGCAGGTGGGCCAGGCGGGCCCGGGTTCCGGCAGTGATGGTGTCCCACGAGACCGCCGACGGTGTGCTGCGCACCTGGGGCGTGCCGCAGGCCCTGTCCCTGCGTGCCGCCGACGCCCTCAACGTCCGTACCGCGCACACCTACGCGCGCGTGGTGTGCACCACGGAGTTCGCCGAGCGCGAGTTCGTGCGGGTCGGTGCGCGCAACGTCGTGCGCGCACCCCTGGGTGTCGATCTGGTGGAGCGGCACCCCGCGCTGCGGGAGGCGGGACTGCGCGCCCGGCACGCGCGCGACGAAGAGGCGTTGCTGGTGATGTGCTCCCGGCTGTCCGTGGAGAAGCGGCCCGGCAACGCGCTGGACGCGCTGGAGGCGCTGCTGCGGCGCGGACGGCGGGCGGTGCTGGTGGTGGCCGGGGACGGTCCGCTGCGGGCGCGCCTGGAGCAGCGGGCCCGTGAGCGGGGGCTGCCGGTCACGTTCCTCGGGCACGTCCGCGACCGCGACCGGCTCGCCGCGCTCCAGGCCTCCGCCGACGTGTGCCTGGCACCCGGGCCGGCCGAGACCTTCGGGCTCGCCGCGCTGGAGGCGATGGCCTGCGGCACCCCCGTGGTGGCCAGCGCCTCCTCCGCGCTGCCGGAGGTGATCGGCTCCGCCGGCGACAGCGCGGCGGATCACGGCGAGGCGTTCGCCGACGCCGTGGAAGGCCTGCTGGCACGCCCCGAGCGCGAGCGGCGCGAGGCCGCACGCGCGCGTGCGGAGTGCTTCGGGTGGACCGCCTCCGTGGAGGCGTTCCTCGCCGCCCACGACGTCCCGGCACCCGTGCGACGCCCGCTGCCGGAGGGTGTGGCATGAGGCCCCTGCGCTTCGTCGCCCTCGGCGACTCGCTGACCGAGGGCGTCGGTGATCCCACGGGCGACGGATGGCGCGGCTGGGCGGCACTGCTCGCCGGCGGCCTCGCCGAGCAGCCCACGGCCGTGGAGTTCACCAACCTCGCCGCCAGTGGGGCGCAGACCGGCGACGTACTGGAGCGGCAGACCCCGGCCGGCCTGGAGCTGCGCCCGGACGTCGTGTCGGTCGTCGTCGGCGTCAACGACACACTGCGCCGCACCTTCGACATCCACGCCGTGGCCGCCCGGCTCGACCGGGTCTACGCGGCCTTCACCGGCCGGGGGGCGGTCCTGCTGACGGCCTGTCTGCCCGACCCCGGTGCGATGCTCGGCCTGCCCGGCGCGCTGGCCCGCCCGCTGGCCCGGCGGCAGCGAGCGGTCAACGCGGTGGTGCACGCGCTGTCGGAACGGTACGAGGCCGTGCACCTGCACGCCGATGCGGGCCAGTGGCTGACCGACCGCGCGATGTGGAGCGCGGACCGGCTGCATCCGGGGGAGCGCGGGCACCGCCAACTCGCCGTCCGCTTCCACGCGTTGCTCGCGGAGACGGGCGTGGCGAGCGGGCCCGCGCCCTCGCCCGAGCCGGAGTTCCCCGCGCCCACCAGGTCGGCGAGCCTGTGGTGGCTGGCCACGGCGGGCACCGGCTGGGTGGCCCGCCGCTGCACGGACCTGCTGCCGCAACTGCTCACCCTTGCCGCCGACGAACTCCGCCACCACGCCCGCGGCACGAGCGCCCGCCTCGACCTGCGGTCCTCGGCGTCGGTGTCGGCGGCGCTGGCCGCACTGTCGGCACCGGAGAGGCCGGAGCCGGAAGTGGCCTGAGCCGGAAGTGGCCTGAGCCGGAAGTGGCCTGAGCCGGAAGTGGCCTGAGTCCGAGTTCGAGGCCTCCTGTGTCGGAGCCGGCCCGAGCCGAAGGCGCCTGAACAGGCCGGGAACCCGGGCCTGGCACCTGTGCGGGCCGGGTGCCGCGCGCCACGGCTCCTGCCACGTCCCCGCGGGGGCGGCCCGGCGCCTTCAACGACCGCCGAACCGGGCCTCGCCCGCCCCGTCGCGGACGATCCGCGGCGGCTTACGGGCCGTATCCCACCCGCGGCCAGCGGATCCTCCGGGCCCCGCGAAGGGCGGGGCGGGACGACGCACGGCGTCGGCCGCGTCCGTGCCGTTTGGGTCGTTGTCAGACCGAGGACCTAATCTGTGCACCGTGACTTCGCCTGCATCGACGGACAGCGTTCCGCCCCAGCTCAGCGCGGGGCCGCGCCCTGCCCAGGGGCCGGCCGCCGACGAGGGGCTGGCGCGGCGGCTGCGCGCGCTCGCCTGCACCGCGCCGCTGCACGACCTGGACGCGCGCAAGGCCAACCTCGCCGGCGAGTACTCGGTGTACGGCATGGCGGAGGTCGCGCTCGCCGCCATCGACCTCGTCACCCTGAACATGGACTTCGACACCGGGGCCGACCACGACCAGGTCGTGGCCCGGCTCGTCCCGCGCGTCGCCGCACAGGCCCCGCACCGCCCGGCCGGCGAGCACGAGCGCGTGGCCCGCTGGGTCCTGGAGAACCTGATCAACGTCGGCAGCGTCGACCGCGGCTTCCGCGCGGTGTACGGCACCTTCGCGCCGGACGGCACGTATGTGCGCCGCGACTACGACTTCAAGCTGATCGAGGAGGTCCCCGGCCCCGGCGGCAGCGTCTACCTGCGTACGACGGACGAGGCGGTCAACGTCCTCGTCGGCGCCCTCGACACCGACGTCACCAGTGCCCAGATCGCCGCCGAGGTCAAGCTGGAGGTGCTCATCAGCCGCGGCCGCCTCGCGGACGCCCAGCTCGCGGCCGAACAGGCCCGCTACCGGACCGTGCAGTACTCGGAGACCCTGCGCAGGGCCCTGGAGGCGACCCGGCGCAACGTCCGGGCGGTGGACTGGCTCAGCGCCGTCCCCGACATGATCGCCGAGGCCCTGGACCACGTCGCCGACCGCTACCGGCACGAGAACGCGATCCTGACCAACATCCGCAAGGCGCGCGACGAGTCGGAGGACCCCGAGCACAAGCGGCGCGCCGCCGAGCTGGTCGACATCGTCAAGGACTGCATCCGCAGGCACACCCAGCTGCAGTCCCGGCTGCTGGAGGCGGGGCCCCTGTTCCGCGCCGAGCAGGACCGGCAGGCCTTCGCCACCCCACTGACCACCTCCGGGACCGACCTCTACGGCCACCTGCTCGCACCCACCCTCCCGCTGCCGCTGGAGCAGGCGATCCGGGTCACGGACGCCTTCTTCGCACGCGGGACCGGGCTGCGCACGCCGGTGTCGGTCCGCGTCGCCGACCTCGTGGACATCCTGCTGACGCCGCCCGTCGAGCGGGAGCACCTGGGCGCCGAGATGCCCGAGCCCGACCTGATCGCCACTCCGGACGACAGCCGGTTCAGCGAGGAGCAGCTCGCGGCCGCCATGGAACTGCTGGACCTGCCGGCCGACGCGCCGCGGCGGCTGTCGGGCCTGCTCGCCGAGGCTCGCGACAAGGACCCCGACCTGCCGTACCTGGTCGCCCTGCTGGCCGTCCACGCGGCCAGCCCCCCGGTCGGCACCGCTTACCGGCAGGGTGAGGAGAAGCTGCTGTTCGCCGTGGACGACGGAACCGAACTGGACGATCCGGAGTTCGGCGGCGCCGACCTCGTCGTCGGCACGGCACTGCTGGACGCGGCGGGCATGGCGGCCGACCGGACGGAGGCGGCGTGAGCCCCGCCGGCAATCGTACGCACGAGCGACACCCCAGCAAGGAGCCCCAACCGTGACCGAGCACGTCGACCGGAGTGAGCCGGAAGCCGCAGGCGCGCCCACGGCGGTCGCCGTCACACCCGCCGACGCCGCGGACGCGGCCCGGCTCGTCGCCTTCGGGCTCCAGCCCAAGCTCCAGCCCGCCCGCGACCAGGAGTACGCCGATCTGCTGCGCCGCCACCGCGAGGACCCGGCGTTCGCACGGCTCGCGGACGCCGTGGCCGCCGGACTCGGGCTGATCGTGCTGGAAGTGTCCCCGCGCGCCGGGATGGCCGTCACCGCCGCCGAGGACTCGGTGTTCGCCGTCCGCATGAGCGACTACGCGCGCCGCACCGCCGCCGACTCCGGCGACCGCTTCCTGCACGGACTGGCCCACCTCGCGGTGGCCGCCCTGGCGTTCCCGCGTCCCGAGGACCTCGCCGACGACGCCTACATCGGGCGCGTCACCGTCAACGGCGTCGACGCCTTCGTCCGCCAGGCCTGCCGCCGCCTGGAGGAACGCGCCGAGGAGCGGGGCGAGAACACCGACCCGGCCACCGGCGCGCCGGGCCTCGAGGCCGCCTGGCGGATCTGGGCCAGACGCAGCGCGACCGGGGCCACCAAGGACGCACGCCGGCCGGCCGCCTCGACCACGGGCATCGTGGCCAAGGCCCTGGCGTTCCTGACCGACTCCGGCTTCCTCCAGCGCACCGGCGACGAGAGCGGCGGCACGTACCGCACGACGGCCCGCTACCAGCTCCAGGTGCGCGACATGGCGGGCAGCGCCGCCCTGGCCGAACTCCTCGAACTGGGCATCGTGCCGGTGACCGGCGGCACACCGAGCCTGCTGCCCGCCGAGGACACCGAGGATCTGGACCTGGTGGCGGACGCGGGGCTGCCGTTCCACTCCTGAGGCCCTGCCGCCTCCCGCCACCCCGTCCGCAAGAAGCCCGCCACCCCGTCCGCAAGAAGCCCACCACCCCCCATCTGCAAGAAGACTGACGAGAGTCCGCCATGTACGAGCTGTCCCGGGTCCGCCTCTACTCCATCGGGCCCGCCGGTGCGCGCTACGCCGACACCGTGCTTGACCTGCGGGGCGTGGGCGAGCCGGTGCCCGACCCCGCGCCCATCCAGGCGGAGTTCTTCGAGGAGGAGCCGGTCGGCCCGCCGCGCCGGCCCGCCCCCGCCGGTGTGCTCTTCCTGGAGAACGGCGGCGGCAAGTCCGTGCTGCTCAAGCTGATCTTCTCGGTGATGCTGCCCGGCCACCGCAACACCCTCGGTGGCGCCAGCTCCGGCGTGCTGCGCAAGTTCCTGCTCGCCGACGACTGCGGGCACGTGGCGCTGGAGTGGCAGCACGTGCAGACCGGTGAGTGCGTGGTCGTCGGCAAGGTCAGCGAGTGGCGTGGTCGCCAAGTCTCCAACGACCCGCGGAAGTTCGCCGAGGCCTGGTACTCCTTCCGGCCCGGCCCCGGGCTCACCCTGGACAACCTTCCCGTCGCCGAGGCCACTTCCGTACGGCCGGCCGCCGAGGGCCAGTCGGGTGCGCGGGGCCGCCGTCGCACCATGAAGGGCTTCCGGGACGCCATCACCGAGGCGGGCAAGACCTACCCACACCTGGAGGTGCACTTCGAGGAGATCCACGAACGCTGGACCGAGCACCTGGGCGACCTCGGCCTCGACCCCGAACTCTTCCGCTACCAGCGGGAGATGAACGCCGACGAGGGCGAGGCGGCCGGCCTGTTCGCGGTGAAGAAGGACTCCGACTTCACCGACCTGCTGCTGCGCGCCGTCACCGACACCCGCGACACCGACGGGCTCGCCGACCTGGTCAGCGGCTTCGGCAACAAGCTGGGCCGGCGCGCCGAACTGATCGCCGAACGGGACTTCACCGCGGGCTCGGTCGATCTGCTCGGCCGGATCGTCGAGGCCGCCGAGGCCCGCACGCGCGCGCGTGACATCCACGCCGCGGCCGAGCGGCGCACCCGGACGCTGGCGCGGCGGCTGTCCGCGCGGGCGGTACGGGAGCGGGTCCGGGCCACTGACCTCGCCCAGCGCGTCACGGCCGCCGCCTACGCCGTCACGCACTCCGAGGGCGCCCGCGGGCGCAGCGCGCTGATCGCCGCCGAACTCGCCTACCGGCACGCCTCACTGGCTCTCGCCGCCGCCGAGAAGTCCGCGGCCGCACAGAAGCGGGAACTCGCCGACGCGCGCACCCTGTACTCGGCGTGGCAGGCCGCCGAGGCCGTGCTGCGCCACCGTGCCGCCGCCGACCGCGTGGCCCGTGTCTCCGCCGCGATCCAGGAGGCCGAGCGGGACGCGGCCCCGGCCCTGGCCGCGCGCGCCAAGGCCGCCGTGGATCTCGTACGGGCCCTGCACGCGGCCGCCGAGAGCGCCGAAACCCTCGCCAACGAGGAGGAGGATCGGTCCGCGCGGCTCCAGGCGGTCGGCGAGTCCGCCTACCGGGACCAGACCGCCGCCGCGACCGAGGCGCAGCGCGCCCGCAGCGAGGCCGGGCATCTGCGCCAGCGCCTCGCCGAGGTCGAGCAGGAGACCGCCGAGGCGGTCCGCGCGGGCTGGCTGGACGACAGCGCCCCCGACGCCGATCCGGCCCGTGCCGCCCTGGCCGCCAGCGACGCGGAGAAGACGGCGGTCACCGCCTGGGACCATGCGCGCGAGGCCGCCCGGAAAGCCACGGAACACGCTCGCGAGGCCGGCTCGGCCGAGTCCCGCGCGGAACTCACCGCGGCCCGCGCGGCCGACGCGGCTACGGCGGCACAGCGCGCCTACGAGACCGAACGCCGCATCGCCGAGGCGCTGGCGGCCGAGGGGCGGCTCGCTGAACTACTGAGCCTGCCGGGGGCGACCGCGGCCGCGCGGGCAGTAGTGCCGGCGCCCCGGACCGGATCGGACGGCCGGGGCGACACGGCTTCGGGCGCCGAGGCGGCGCACCGCACCGGAGGCGCACTGGGCGGCACCCCGGGACGGCAGGGTGCCGCGGTCGCGGACCCGGCCGGGTCCGAGGGCACGCTCACCCCCGAGGACCTGGACCGCTTCGCCGACGAGCTGCGCGAACTGCTCGACGACGCCGTCTCCTCCGCCGAGCGGCACCTGTTCGAACTGCGCACCGCCGCCGCCGACGACGCCCGGATCCTCGGCGCGCTCGGCGACGGCGGGCTGCTGCCGCCCGGCCCGGACGTACTGGCCACCGTGGAGTTCCTCGGCGAGCACGGCATCCCCGCGTTGCCCGGCTGGCGCTACCTCGCCCAGTCCGTCGACCCCGCCGACCACGCGCGCGTACTGGCTGCCCGGCCCGAGCTGGTCGACGGCGTGATCATCACCGACCCGAGCACGCACGCGCGTGCCCGTGAGGCCCTCGCGGACGCGGCCCTGCTGCCCCGGTCCACCGTGGCCGTCGGCACCGCGGCCGCCCTGCTCGCCCCCACCCCGGCCGACGGCGCGACCCAGGGCGACGTCTTCCTCGTCCCGCCGAACCCGGCCATGCACGACGAGCACGCCGCCGACGAGGAACGGCAGGCGCTGCGCGCGCGGGCCACCGAACGGGACGAGGAGATCCGCACGCTGGCCGCCCGGCTCGGCAAGGACCGGGAGCTGGCGGCGCGGCTCGCCTCCTGGCGCACCGGCTGCCCCGCCGGCCGGCTGCTGGAGCTGGCACAAGCCGCCCAGGACACGCGCGTGTTCGCCCAGGAGGCCGAGGCCGAGCTGGCCGAGGCGCGGAGCCTGCGGGCGGAGGCCGACGAGGCCGCCGCCGAGGTCGCCCAGGAGCGCGACGAACGGCAGGAGGCCGCCCAGAAGGCGCGGCGCGCCGCCGACGCCCTCGCCGGGCTCGCGTTCCGGCTGCGCGAGCGGGCCGGCTGGCAGGCCCGGCTGCGCGAACTCGCCGACGAGGCCGCCGAGTCGGAGGCCCGCGCCCAGGTCTGCCTGGAACGCGCCCGCGCCGCCGACGAGGACCGGCGCGCCGCTCAGCGCGCCGCCGACGACACCCGCCGCACGGCACGGGCGCTGCGCGCCGAGCGCTCCGAGATCGCCGGTGCCCCCGACGATGTGCCGGAGAGCGACGGGGACGCGCCCAAGGCGTCCCTGCCCGCCCTGCGCGAGGCCTACCGCGCCGCCTCCCAGGTCTACGAGAAGGTCGGTGTCGGCGCGGACCTGCGGGCCGAGCAGGCCCGGGCGGAGAGCGACGAGAGCGCCGCCCGCGCCGAACTCGACCGGCTCAGCAACAAGGTCCGTACCCGCGCGGAACAACTCCTGGAGTCCCCCGAGGGCTCCGACGGGCCGTCCCGGCAGGCCGCCGCCGCCCGCGCCGAGGAGCTGGTGCAGCTCCTGGAGACCCGGATGTCGTCCGCGAGCGAACAGCTCGGCCGGCTGCGCGGCGAGGCCGAGCGGCACGCGCCCGAGGACGGCGAGGCGCACACCGAACTCCCCGAGGAACTGCTCCCCCGCGACGCCGAGCACGCACAGGCCCTGCTGCGTACGGCCACCACCGAACTCGCCTCCCGGACCGAGGCGCTGGCCCGGGCCCGTGAGGCGCACGCCGAACTGCTGGAGGCCCACCGCGCCGCCGAGGACGCGGCCGGCGGCTTCGACGAGATCGCCGGCATGCTGCGCGACCTGCTGCGCGAGCAGGCGAGCGACGAGGAGCAGGAGGAACCCGAGCCGTACCCGGGCAGCCCGGAGGCCGCCCGGCAGGCGGCCGCCGAGGCCCGCAGGTCACTGCGCGGCTGCGCCGCCGACCTGTCCGCGGCGGAGGCCGCCGTCCGCGAGGCGAGCGACGTCCTCGTCCGGCACGCCAACTCCACCCGCTACGAGCAGGTGCGTACCCCCGCCCGGCAGCAGATCCGCGAGCTGCCCGCCTCCGCCCTGCCCGAGCACGCCCAGAAATGGGCGGAGGCCTTCGCGCCCCGGCTCCGGGTGCTCACCGACGAGCTGGCCCAACTGGAACGCAACCGGGACTCGATCGTGGACCGGTTGCGCGGACTGGTCGAGTCGGCGCTCGCCACGCTCAGGTCGGCCCAGCGTCTGTCCCGCCTTCCGGAAGGGCTCGGCGAGTGGTCCGGGCAGGAGTTCCTGCGCATCCGCTTCGAGGAGCCCGACCAGGCCACGCTCACCGAGCGGCTCGGCGAGGTCATCGACGAGGCGACCCGCGCCGCCGTGAAGAAGAACTCGGACCTGCGGCGCGACGGCATGTCCCTGCTGCTGCGCGGAGTCGGCGCGGCGCTCCAGCCCAAGGGGGTCGCCGTGGAGATCCTCAAGCCCGACGCCGTACTGCGTGCCGAGCGGGTCCCCGTGGGGCAGATGGGCGACGTGTTCTCCGGCGGCCAGCTGCTCACCGCGGCCATCGCCCTGTACTGCACGATGGCCGCCCTGAGGTCGAACGACCGCGGCCGCGACAAGCACCGCCACGCGGGCACGCTCTTCCTGGACAACCCGATCGGCCGCGCCAACGCCACCTACCTGCTGGAGCTCCAGCGGGCCGTCTCGGACGCCCTCGGTGTGCAGCTCCTCTACACCACCGGCCTGTTCGACACGACGGCGCTCGCTGAGTTCCCCCTGGTCATCCGGCTGCGCAACGACGCCGACCTCAGGGCCGGGCTGAAGTACATCAGTGTGGAGGAGCACCTCAGGCCAGGGCTGCCGCAGCAGACTCCGGCGGGGGAGGCGGTGCACAGCGAGATCACGGCGACCCGGATGTTCAAGCGCCCGGCGTGACGGCCAGGGTGTTCAAGCGCCCGGCGTGGCGCCCCGGCCCGCTCTACCGGGACGGGGACTCGGCCGGCCGCTGCCCGCCCCGCGGCCGGTCACCCTCACGGATGCGACAGCTGTCCCGCGCCGCCCCCACCAGGTATCCGCTTCCGTGCCCGCTCGGCGGCCCGCGCCTCCCGCCGCGCCTGGCGCCGCTCGCGCCGCAGGGCCCGCGCGGTGCTGCTCGGCACCGACACCACGCCGTTGCGCTGGTTCCACACCTGGCGGGTCACCCACACGTCGAGCGCCGCCCACGTGGCCACCACCGTGCCGGCCACGCTGCTCAGAAGCATCGGGAACGCCAGCCAGGACCCGGACACGCTGAACAGGAACGCCACCACGGCCTGTATCAGCGTCACGGAGACGATCAGCACCGCCCGCACGGCGGCCGCACGCACCGGATCGGGCAACCTGCGCCGCCGCGCGGGCTCCTCGACCCACAACGGCTTGTAGGACGGCCGCCCGGCCCGCTCGCCCGTGTGCGCCGAAGGCCCGTACAGCCCCGGTCGCTCCGCTGTCCCCATCACTGCGTCCCTCCCCACCACCGGCAGACCGCTCGCCCCGGTGCCCGAAGAACCGGCTTCCCAGTGGCTGCCCGGCTTTCGCTGTTTTACGCGGCCCGGACACGGAGTGCTGCGCCTCCTGTGGCCGATTCCGCCCCCGTCTCCCATGGACAAGGACGAACGAGACGTCACGAAGATTCCCGGCCGACGAAAAGAACCGGACAGCCGACCAGGCCGGACGCCCGTTCCCGCACCCCCGCCATCTCGGCCATCCGGACCGGCATCTCCCGCAATGCCCTGACAACTCGCCCGCTCCCGGCGCCAATACGGAAGTACGGGCTCCGGACAGCTCTTCGAGTTGACTGCATGTCGGTAGTAGGCTCGCGCCGTTTGTTGACGCACATGTGTACCCCCGGGGCCCCTGGGGGACGAGCTGGGGGAGGCCATGCGCTTTCGCGGGAAGTCCATCCGCCGGAAGATCGTGGCGCTGCTTCTCGTGCCGCTGCTCTCGCTCACGGCGATCTGGGCCTTCGCCACGCTGATCACCGGGCGGCAGGTCACCCAGCTGTTCAACGCGTCCTCCGTGGTGGAGGAGATCGCCTACCCCACCGAGGACACCGTCCGGGTCCTTCAGCAGGAACGCCGCCAGACCCTCGTCCATCTCGCCGACCCCCGAGCCTCCGACGGCCTCGCCGCGCTGCGGCGCAGCAGGAGCGCCACCGACGAGGCCATCGCCAGGATCCGCAGGACCGCCAAGAGCCCCGGCGTCCGCGAAGCGCTCGGCCCCGCCGGCGCCGGACGCCTGAGCGTGGCGCTCGACGCCTTCGACGGCATCGACTCCCTGCGCCGCAGTGTCGAGGACCGCGCCGTCGGACGCGCCCAGGCACTCGACCTCTACAACCGGCTCATCGACCCCTGCTACGCCCTGCTCGCCAACCTCCACGTCGTCGACGACGTCGACCTGGCCAAGCAGTACCGCGCCCTGGTCGGTCTCGCCCAGGCCCGCGAACTCCTCTCCCGCGAGGACGCGTTGCTCGGCTCCTCGCTGATCGTCGGCCGCCTCACCCGCGACGAGGCCCGCGGCATCTCCGACCTCGTCGCCCAGCGCTCCCTGCTGTACGACGTCGGCCTGCCCCTGCTGCCCTCCGCCGAACGCGGCCGCTACGACCGCTTCTGGCAGAACGCCTCCTCCGCACCGCTGCGCACGGCCGAACAGGCCGCCGCCTCCAGCACGTCCGCCACGCCGCCGGGGGTGAGCGCGCAGAGCTGGGACACCGCCGCCGGAGACGTCCTCGACGAACTGGGCACCCTCAACGACGAGGCGAACGACCGCTTCCAGGACCGTGTCCGCCCGGTCGCCATGGACGTCATCCTGGAGGCCGCCGTCGCGGGCGTCCTCGGCCTGATCTCCGTGCTGGTCTCGCTCGTGCTGTCCGTGCGCGTCGGCCGCGGCCTCATCCGCGACCTCGGGCAACTGCGCCTGGAGGCCCACGAGGCCTCCGGCGTCCGGCTGCCCGGCGTGATGCGCCGACTGTCGGCCGGCGAGCAGGTCGACGTCGAGACCGAGGTCCCGCCCCTCGAGTACGACAGGAACGAGATCGGCGAGGTCGGCCAGGCCCTCAACACCCTGCAGCGGGCCGCCGTCGAGGCCGCCGTCAAACAGGCCGAACTCCGCGCAGGTGTCTCCGAGGTCTTCGTCAACCTCGCCCGTCGCAGCCAGGTCCTGCTGCACAAACAGCTCACCCTCCTCGACGCGATGGAACGCCGCACCGAGGACACCGACGAACTCGCCGACCTGTTCCGGCTGGACCACCTGACCACCCGTATGCGCCGGCACGCCGAGGGCCTGGTGATCCTCTCCGGCGCCGCCCCGTCCCGGCAGTGGCGCAAACCCGTCCAGCTGATGGACATCGTGCGCGCCGCCGTCGCCGAGGTCGAGGACTACGAACGCATCGAGGTCCGGCGGCTGCCGCGCACCGCGGTCACCGGCCCCGCCGTCGCCGACGTCACCCATCTCGTGGCCGAACTCCTGGAGAACGCCACGGTGTTCTCGCCGCCGCACACCGCGGTCCAGGTCGTCGGCGAACGCGTCGCCAACGGTTTCACCCTGGAGATCCACGACCGGGGCCTAGGCATGGCCGCCGAGACGATGCTGGACGCCAACCTCCGGCTCGCCGAGACACCCGAGTTCGAACTGTCCGACACCGACCGGCTCGGGTTGTTCGTGGTCAGCCGGCTCGCCCGGCGGCAGAACGTCCGGGTCTCGCTCCAGCCGTCCCCGTACGGCGGCACCACCGCGGTCGTCCTCATCCCCGACGCGCTGCTGACGGACGACGTCCCGGACACCAACGGCATCGGCTTCCGCCTCGACCGGCCCGCCGGGAAGGCCGACCGCGAAGGAGGCCGCAGGGCCGCTCTCGCCCAGGCACCCGTGCAACTGCCAGGACTGCCCGCCCCGGACCTGGACGGGCCGGTGGAACTGGATGCACCCGTCGACCTGGACGCCATCGAGGACTTCCCGGACGTCCTCGAGGAGGAGGCCGGCGAACACGGCGGACCTTTCGGTCCGCGCCCCTCCCCGGCACGGCAGACGGCACCCGACGCGCTGCCCCGCAGCCTCGCCGAGCACCGGCAGAGCACGGGCCGGCGTGGCGGGCCGCAGGAGACCGGCGAGGAGGAGAGCCCGGGACGCGCGGTCCCGCTGCCCCGGCGCCGGACACCCACGCTGGTCAGCTCCCACGGACGCCCGGTCACCGAGCAGAGGTCCCGGCGCGAGACGGCCGAAGCCGAGGACCCGGCGGACCCCGGCTGTCCGGAGCGCGAACAGGCGGCCCCGCTGCCGACCCGCCGTCGCGGCGAGTCGCCGCCCGGACCGGCCACGGCCGAGGCCGACCGTCGCGCGGAAGGCGACAGCACCGAGAAGTCCCCGGCCACGAGCCAGGGGCCGCGGCAGGCTCCGGCCCTTCCGCGGCGCACCGTCCCGCCCGCGCCCGCCGGCCGCGGGCGGGACGGCGAGGGGCGCGACCCGGCCGAGGCTCCTGGCGGGCCCGGACCCGACGCGGATCCGCTGCCCCGGCGCGTACGGCAGGCCAGCCTCGCCCCGCAACTGAAACAGAGTTCCGGCCGGCCCGCCGGGGCCAGCCCCGACCCCGTCGAACGCGACGCCGACGAGGTACGCAGCCGTATGGCCTCGCTCCAGCGCGGCTGGCGGCGTGGCCGTGAGGAGAACGCCGCGGGCGACCAGGCCCCGGACGGCAGCACAGCACGCAGCACAGCACAAGGAACGACAGAGGGGGACGGTCGATGACCGCACCGAAGGCGACCGGACACACCACGACCGACAAGGTGGAGCTGAACTGGCTCCTCGACGAACTCGTGGACCGGGTCGCGAGCATCCGCAAGGCCGTCGTCCTGTCCCGGGACGGACTGGCCACCGGCGTGTCCAAGGAACTGACCCGGGAGGACAGCGAGCACCTGGCCGCCGTTGCCTCCGGCTTCCACAGCCTCGCCAAGGGCGTGGGCCGGCACTTCGACGCGGGCGGCGTCCGGCAGACGGTCGTCGAACTCGACGACGCCTTCCTGTTCGTGACCGCGGCCGGCGACGGCAGCTGCCTCGCCGTCCTGTCGGACGCCGACTCCGACGTCGGCCAGGTGGCCTACGAGATGACACTGCTGGTCAAGCGGGTCGGTGCGCATCTGGGTGCCGCTCCGCGTACCGATGTGCCCTGAGGCGGGTAGTGGGATGACATGAGCGGAGACGGTCAGGCACGAAGCCACTGGTTCGACGACGAGGCCGGACCGGTGGTCCGCCCGTACGCCATGACGCGGGGCCGCACCAGCCATGCGGCCCAGCACCGCCTCGACCTGATCGCGGTGGTCGTCACCGAGGCCGACGTGGACGACCCGGAGGCGGACGTCACGCTGTCCCCGGAACACGTGGACATCGTCGAGCTGTGCCGCTCCCCGCAGTCGGTCGCCGAACTCGCCGCGGAACTCGATCTGCCCATCGGCGTGGTGCGCGTGCTCGTCGGCGACCTCGTGGACGAGGAGTACGTCCACGTGACGCGTCCGGTGCCGCCCGCGGAACTGCCGGACGAGAGCATCCTGCGGGACGTGATCAACGGCCTGCGGGCACTGTGAACGACGGGGAAGCAGGGTGTGACATGACGGGCTGGCAGTTCTGGGTCGACCGGGGCGGCACGTTCACCGACATCGTCGCGCGCCGCCCGGACGGCCGTCTGGTCACGCACAAGCTGCTGTCCGACAACCCGGCGCGGTACGCCGACGCGGCCGTCGCGGGCATCCGTGAACTCCTGGACGGCTCCGCCCGTGCCATCGAGTCGGTCCGCATGGGCACCACCGTGGCCACCAACGCCCTCCTTGAGCGCACGGGCGAGCGGACCGTCCTCGTCGTCACCCGCGGCTTCCGGGACGCCCTGCGCATCGCCTACCAGAACCGACCGCACATCTTCGCGCGCCGCATCGAGCTGCCCGGGCTGCTGTACGAGCGCGTCGTCGAGGTCGACGAGCGCATCGCGGCCGACGGCACCGTGCTGCGCGCTCCCGACCTGGACGCGCTGGCCGGCCCCCTCCGGGAGGCGTACGACGACGGGATCCGCGCCGTCGCCGTGGTCTGCCTGCACAGCCATCTGCACCCCGCGCACGAGAGGGCCGTCGGCGAACTGGCCGACCGCGTCGGCTTCCCGCAGATCTCACTGTCCAGCGAGGTCAGCCCGCTCATGAAGCTCGTGCCGCGCGGTGACACCGCGGTCGTCGACGCCTACCTGTCGCCGGGGCTGCGCCGCTATGTCCAGCATGTCTCCGACGAACTCGACGGCGTACGGCTGATGTTCATGCAGTCCAACGGCGGGCTCGCCGAGGCCGGACAGTTCCGCGGAAAGGACGCCGTACTGTCCGGCCCCGCGGGCGGCATCGTCGGCATGGCCCGCATGTCCCGGCTCGCCGGCTTCGACCGGGTCATCGGCTTCGACATGGGCGGCACCTCCACCGACGTCTCCCACTACGCGGGCGCGTACGAACGCGTCCTCACCACGCAGATCGCCGGTGTCCGGCTGCGCGCCCCCATGCTCGACATCCACACCGTGGCCGCCGGCGGCGGCTCGGTCCTGCACTTCGACGGCTCCCGCTACCGGGTCGGCCCGGACTCGGCGGGCGCCGACCCGGGACCCGCCTGCTACCGGGGCGGCGGCCCGCTCGCCGTCACCGACGCCAACGTCATGCTCGGCCGCATCCAGCCCGCCCACTTCCCCGAGGTGTTCGGCCCCGGCGGCGACCAGCCCCTCGACGCGGCACTCGTACGCGAACGGTTCACCGCCCTCGCCCGCGAGATCCGTGCGCGGACGGGCGACGACCGCACCCCCGAGCAGGTCGCCGAGGGCTACCTTCAGATCGCCGTCGCCAACATCGCCAACGCCGTCAAGCGGATCTCCGTGCAGAAGGGCCACGACGTCACCCGCTACGCCCTCACCACCTTCGGGGGCGCCGGCGGACAGCACGCCTGCATGGTCGCCGACTCGCTCGGCATCCGCACCGTGCTCGTCCCGCCCATGGCGGGCGTCCTGTCCGCGCTCGGCATCGGCCTCGCGGACACCACGGCCATGCGCGAGCAGTCCGTCGAAGCACCCCTGGAGCCCGCCGCCATGCCGGGCGTGCTGACGACCGCCGACGATCTGGAGGGCGCGGCCCGCGCGGAACTCCGCGCCGAGGACGTCCCCGAGGAGCGCATCCGTGTCACCCGCCGCGCCCAGCTCCGCTACGACGGCACGGACACCACCCTCACCGTCGAGCTGACCGAGCCCGCCGCCATGCGGCACGCCTTCGAAGAACGTCATCGCGCCACGTACTCCTTCACGCTCGACCGCCCGATCGTCGTCGAAGCCCTCTCCGTGGAAGCCACCGGCGTCACCGAACCCCCCGATCTGTCCGCCCTCGCCCCGAACGAGCACGCCCGCGCGGGACGCTCCACTGCCCCGGAGACCGTCCGTCTCCACACCGGTGGCGCCTGGCGCGACGTACCCCTGCACCGCCGTGAGGACCTGCCCCCCGGCGAAGCCGTCACCGGCCCCGCGATCATCACCGAGGCCAGTGCGACGACCGTCGTCGACGACGGCTGGCGGGCCGTGGCGAGGAACGACGGACATCTGCTCCTGGAACGCGCGGCGGTCACGCAGAGTTCCGATCTCGGCACGGAAGCGGACCCGGTGCTGCTGGAGGTGTTCAACAACCTCTTCATGTCCATCGCCGAGCAGATGGGCGCCCGGCTGGAGTCCACGGCCCAGTCGGTCAACATCAAGGAGCGCCTCGACTTCTCCTGCGCACTGTTCGATCCGGACGGAAACCTGGTGGCCAACGCCCCGCACATCCCCGTGCACCTGGGCTCGATGGGCACCAGCGTCAAGGAGGTCGTCCG
Source organism: Streptomyces sp. NPDC001292 (assembly GCF_042896465.1). Classification (NCBI taxonomy): domain Bacteria; kingdom Bacillati; phylum Actinomycetota; class Actinomycetes; order Kitasatosporales; family Streptomycetaceae; genus Streptomyces; species Streptomyces sp. NPDC001292. Next base: position 12,734 of record NZ_JBIAXG010000044.1, on the reverse strand, counting down.
GCGCCGCGGCTCCCGGATGCGGCCGGGCGACACCTACGCGGTCAACGACCCTTACCACGGCGGCACGCACCTGCCGGACGTCACCGTCATCACCCCGGTGTTCGACACCGCCGGCACACAGCGTGACCGCATCCTCTTCTACGTCGCCTCCCGCGGCCACCACGCCGAGATCGGCGGGATCGCGCCGGGCTCCATGCCGGCCAACAGCCGCACCATCGAGGAGGAGGGCGTCCTCTTCGACAACTGGCTGCTGGCCGAGAACGGCCGCCTGCGCGAGGAGGAGACCCGCCGCCTGCTGACCGGCTCGCGGTACCCCTCCCGCAACCCGGAGACCAACCTCGCCGACCTGCGCGCCCAGATCGCCGCCAACCAGAAGGGCGTCGACGAGGTCGCCCGCATGATCGAGGACTTCGGCCTCGACGTCGTCCAGGCCTACATGCGGCACGTCCAGGACAACGCCGAGGAGGCCGTCCGCCGGGTCATCGACGCCCTGGACGACGGGGAGTACGCCTACGAGTCCGACTCGGGCGCCGTCATCCGGGTACGGGTGCGCGTGGACCGCGGGCAGCGGTCCGCGACGATCGACTTCACCGGCACCTCCCCGCAGCTCACGACCAACTTCAACGCCCCGTTCTCCGTGGTCAACGCGGTCGTCCTGTACGTCTTCCGCACGCTGGTCGCCGACGACATCCCGCTCAACGACGGCTGTCTGCGCCCCCTGAAGATCATCGTGCCGCCCGGCTCCATGCTCTCCCCGCAGCCCCCGGCCGCCGTCGTCGCGGGCAACGTCGAGACCTCCCAGGCGATCACCGGCGCCCTCTACGCGGCGCTCGGCGTCCAGGCGGAGGGCTCCGGCACGATGAACAACATCACCTTCGGCAACGAGCGCCACCAGTACTACGAGACCGTCGCCTCCGGCTCGGGCGCCGGCGACGGCTTCCCCGGCGCCTGCGTCGTCCAGACGCACATGACCAACTCCCGGCTCACCGACCCCGAAGTCCTGGAATGGCGGCTGCCCGTACGGCTGGAGGAGTTCGCGGTCCGGCGCGGCAGCGGCGGCGCCGGGCGGTGGAGGGGCGGGGACGGCGCGGTGCGCCGCATCCGCTTCCTGGAGCCCATGACCGTCTCCACGCTCTGCCAGCATCGCAGGGTGCGGCCCTACGGCATGGCGGGCGGCGAGCCCGGCGCCCTCGGCGCCAACCGGGTGGAACGCGCGGACGGCACGGTCGCCGAACTCGGCGGCAGCGACTCCGCGGACGTCGCCCCCGGCGACGTACTCGTTGTCGAAACCCCCGGCGGCGGAGGATACGGCCCGCCGTCGCCAGACCCACATCGAGCAGGAGAAGAGATCGATGATCTGCGGCCGTTCTGAGCGCGGCAAGCCCCCGGTCGAGCCCGTCACGCTCAAGATCCTGGTGGCCGGCGGCTTCGGCGTGGGCAAGACGACCCTCGTCGGCGCGGTCAGCGAGATCAGGCCGCTGCGCACCGAGGAGCTGCTGACCGAGGCCGGGCGGCCGGTCGACGACGTCAGCGGCGTGGAGGGGAAGCACACCACCACGGTGGCCATGGACTTCGGCCGTATCACGCTGCGCGAGGACCTGGTGCTGTACCTGTTCGGGACGCCCGGGCAGGAGCGGTTCTGGTTCATGTGGGACGAGCTGTCCGAGGGCGCGCTCGGCGCGGTCGTGCTGGCCGACACCCGCCGCCTCGAGGACTGCTTCGCCGCCGTGGACTACTTCGAGCGGCGCTCCATCCCCTTCCTCGTCGCCGTCAACTGCTTCGAGGGCGCCGCCCGCTACCCCGCGGACACCGTCCGCCAGGCCCTCGACCTCGATGACCACGTCCCGCTGCTGCTGTGCGACGCCCGCGAACGCGAGTCGGTGAAAGAGGTCCTCATCGAGGTCGTCCAGCACGCGATGGCCCACGCCGCGGACCGCCGCCGGGCCGCCGCCGTCTGACTCGACCCGCGCGGCCCGTACCCGGGCCGGGCGGGGTACGGGCCGTGTACGAGGGACCCCTGCTAGCTCTCGCCGTCCTCCAGCCAGCCGAAGCTCTTCTCCACGGCCTTGCGCCAGTTGCGGTACTCGCGGGCACGGACCGAGGCGTCCATGGACGGAGTCCACTCGGCGTCCGTCTGCCAGTGCGACTTGAGCTCTTCGAGGTCGTTCCATACGCCCGTGGCCAGCCCGGCCGCGTACGCGGCGCCCAGGCAGGTGGTCTCGGAGATCCTGGGACGGATCACCGGCACGCCGAGCACGTCCGCCTGATGCTGCATGAGCAGGTTGTTCTTCGTCATACCGCCGTCGACCTTCAGGGTCGTCAGCCGGACCCCGGAGTCCTGGTACATGGCGTCCACGACCTCGCGCGTCTGCCAGCTGGTCGCCTCCAGCACCGCCCGCGCGAGGTGCGCCTTGGTGACGTACCGGGTCAGGCCGGTGACCACCCCGCGTGCGTCGGAGCGCCAGTACGGCGCGAACAGGCCGGAGAAGGCGGGCACGATGTACGCGCCGCCGTTGTTCTCCACGCTCGCCGCCAGCGGCTCGATCTCGTCCGCGGTGCGGATGATGCCGAGCTGGTCGCGGAACCACTGCACCAGCGCGCCCGTGATGGCGATGGCGCCCTCCAGGCAGTACACCGGGTCCTCGTCGCCGATCTTGTAGCCCATGGTGGTGAGCAGGCCGCTCTTGGACGGCACGGGCCGGTTGCCTGTGTTCAGCAGCAGGAAGCTGCCGGTGCCGTACGTGTTCTTGGCGTCGCCCACGTCGTAGCAGGCCTGCCCGAACACGGCCGCCTGCTGGTCGCCGAGGGCGGATGCCACGGGCACTCCAACGAGCTGGCCGACGGCGGTCCCGTACACCTCGGAGGAGGATCTGATCTCCGGCAGCATCGTCTCGGGGACGTTCATGGCGGACAGGATCGACTGGTCCCACCGGAGGGTCTGCAGGTTCATCAGCATGGTGCGGCCGGCGTTGGTGACGTCGGTGACGTGCCGGCCGCCGTCGACGCCGCCGGTGAGGTTCCAGATCAGCCAGGTGTCGATCGTGCCGAAGGCGATCTCACCACGCTCGGCGCGATCGCGCAGGCCGGGCACGTTGTCCAGCAGCCAGGCCGCCTTGGGGCCGGAGAAGTAGCTGGCGAGCGGCAGGCCGGTCTGCTCGCGGAAACGATCCTGCCCTTCGGAGCCGCCCAGCTCGTTGCAGAGCGCCGCGGTCCGCGTGTCCTGCCAGACGATCGCGTTGTGCACGGGCTTGCCGGTGGCCCGGTCCCACAGGACGGTCGTCTCGCGCTGGTTGGTGATGCCGAGCGCGCTGAGCTGGTCGGCACGCAGCCCCGCCTTGGCGACCGCACCCGCGACCACCGCCTGCACCTTCGACCAGATCTCGGTGGCGTCGTGTTCCACCCAGCCCGGCTTGGGGAAGATCTGGCGGTGCTCGCGCTGGTCGACGGCGACGATGGCGCCACTGTGGTCGAAGATGATGCAGCGGCTCGAGGTGGTGCCCTGGTCGATGGCGGCCACGAACTTCTCGGCGTTGTCCGTCATGGCTACCCCTTGAAAGGTGGAGAAGCGGCCGAGCGCCGGGACCATCCGTTCCCTGCGCCCTCACTGGTAACAGTCTGTCCCACATTGGCGGAAACAGCCCGGGATGGGTGACGGAGGCGCCCCACGCCCGAAACGACCGAGTCCGGGGAGTGGGGGAAGTGTTCCCCCGCGCGGAGGGAGCGTCAAGGACGCCGACGGCAACGGTGACAACCACCGACGGAAGACGTCCGCCCACTGATCGGATACAGTCCGCGCGTGTCCGACATCCCGCACCCGACCGCCAACTCCGAAGCGCACTCCCACTGTTCGAGCTGCGGAACGCCTTACGGCGAGGGCGTCACCGGCTGGCCCCGCACCTGCCCCGCCTGCGGCACCGTGGTCTACCGCAGCCCGTTGCCGGTCGCGGTGGCCCTCCAGCCCGTGTACGACACCCAGGGCACCGCCCTGGTCGTCATCACCCGCGCCATCGCCCCCGCGCGCGGAGGCATGGCCCTGCCGGGCGGTTACATCGACGACCGCGAGGACTGGCGCCACGCCGTCGTCCGCGAGCTCCAGGAGGAGACCGGGATCGAGGCGGCCGCGCGCGAGGTGCGGCTCGCCGACGCGATGAGCTCGCCCGATGGGCATCTGCTGCTCTTCGGACTGCTGCCGGAGCGTCCCGTCGAGGGCCTGCCGCCGTTCACCGCCACCGACGAGGCGGAGGGCCGGCACCTGCTGCGCGGGCCCGCCGAACTCGCCTTCCCGCTTCACACGCTGGCCGTCCGGGCCTGGTTCGACGGCCGCTGTCCCTGAAACGGCCGCTGCCCCTGAACTCGGGGCCCGCCCGAACTCAGGACGCCCCGAGCCCCCGTATGCGCACCGGGTGGGGCGGCTCGCCGGCACCGTCCTCCCGCTCGCGCTCGACGACGACCTCCCCGCCCTGCCACCGCGTCGCATAGCGTTCGATCTCCGGCTCCTCCCAGCCGTCGCCCGCGTCCGGCACCACGAGACCGCCCCCGGTACGCCCCTGGGCGGGCGTCCACACCTCCAGCTCCAGGCCGCCGCTCTCACCCCGCACGGGGATCACGGCGCCCGCGCGCGCGAACACCGGAATCCGCGCCAGCGGGGCGTCGACCAGCACCTGCCCCGGCCCCTCGTACGCCCGGCCCGTCGCCGTGTCGTACCAACGGTCCCGCGGCAGCCGCACCGCCCGCCGGTCCGTACCGGGCTCGAGCACGGGCGCCACCAGAAGGCAGTCGCCGAGCAGGAAGGCGTCCTCGCAGTCCCGCAGAGCCCGGTCCTCCGGCGCGCCCCACCACAGCGGCCGCACATAGGGTGCCCCGGTGCGCCGCGCCAGATGCGCAAGGGTCATGAAGTACGGCAGCAGACGCCGGCGCTCGACGAGCGCCACACGCGCGCGCTCCAGGACGTCCGTTCCGAACTCCCACGGCTCCCTGCGCCCAGCCCGCAGGCTCGCGTGCGTGCGGAACAGCGGCAGGTAGGAACCCAGTTGGAACCAGCGCAGATACAGCTCCGGCGAAGGGCTGCCGTCGAATCCGCCCACGTCCGGGCCGGAGTACGGCACTCCGCACATGCCCAGTCCCAGCACCAGTGACAGCGACGCCCGCAGCCCCGGCCAGCCGGTGGCCACGTCCCCCGACCAGGTGCCGCCGTAGCGCTGCATCCCGGCCCATCCCGAGCGCGAGAAGAGGAACGGCCGCTCCTCGGGCACCAGGTCGAGCAGCCCCCCGTACGCCGCCTCGGCCATGCACAGGGCGTACACGTTGTGCGCCTGGCGATGGTCGCCGCCCCGGCCCTCCAGGGCATGCCGGGCCGACCGGGGCAGGGTCGTCTCGCCGAAGGCGGCGAAGGAGGTCGGCTCGTTCATGTCGTGCCAGAAACCGGCGAACCCCTGAGCCAGCCGCTCCCGGTACAACCCGCCCCACCACTGCCGCACGCGCGCGTGCGTGAAGTCCGGGAAAACCGCCTCCCCGGGCCAGACCACGCCCCGTACCACCCTGTCCGAGGCGTCCCGCACGAAGGCGTCCGCGGCCGTTCCGCCGTCGTACACGGCGTTCCCCGGCGCGGCCTTCACGGCCGGGTCGACGATGGACACCAGCCGGATCCCGTCCCGCCGCAGCTCCTCCGCCAGCACCGGCAGCTTGGGGAAACGAACCTCGTCGACGGTGAACACCTGGTGCGCGTCGTAGTGGTCGATGTCCAGGTGCACGGCGTCCAGCGGCAGCCCGTGCTCGTGGTAGCCCGCCACGATCCGCCGCACCTCCTGCTCGCTGCCGAAGCCCCACCGCGCGTGGTGGTGGCCCAGGGCCCACGCGGGCGGGAGCGCGGCCGGTCCGCTGAGGGAGGACCAGACGTGCGCCACGCGCGCGGGGGTGCCGACGGCCACCCAGCAGCGCAGCGGACCGCCGTCCATCCTGAGTTCGCTCGCCCCGGCCCGGTCGTGTCCCGAGCCGGCGCCCTCCGCACCCTCCCGCAGCGTGACCGTGCCGTCCCAGGAGTTGTCGTGGAACACCAGGTGCGTGCCCGCGTCGGCCACGACCAGCTGGACCGGCATGGTGACGTAGAGCGGGTCGTCACCGGGATCGAACGCACGGCCGGGATCGGTGTTCCACAGGCGGTAGGTGCCGTCGCGCAGCCGGGGACCGTGCGCCCGGCCGCCCAGGCCGAAGAACCGCGCGTCGGCGGCCACCTCCGACCGTTGCGACCACCGTGCCGGGCCCCCGCCGGCCGGCTCCCACCACCGGGGCGGCAGATCACGGCGCAGCGGCACGCCCCCGGGCGTACGGACCTCGATCGCGCCGTGCCGCGAGACACCGACGGTGACCCGCTCGGCCACGACCCGCCAGCCGCCGTCCTTGTCCGGCTCCAGCACCGCGCGCGGATCCGGCTCCGGGCTCCGGCCGGCGAGCGCGTACGACGGCTCGGGAGCTGCGCCGTCCCAGCCCCAGAAGACGGCCCCGTTCCCGGCGACGGCGATACGGAGCTCGGAGCGGGCGAAGCGGACGACCCCGCCCCCGGGACCGGGCTCCACGTCCCGCACCGCGCCGGGCACCCGCGCGCGTTCGGCCCCACGCGACGGCAGGCCGCCGGCGTCCGCACGCTGCCGGCGCCACGCGGCCCGCACGGTGCGCAGCCCCTGGGCCACCCCCGCCGAACCGACCGCCTTCACCGAACGCACCAGGTCACGACCGTCCATGCTGCTCACCCTGCCATTGACGGCCGTGTGCGCGCGTGGCGTTCAACTGCCGTTCATCCGTGCCGCGACCACATCTTCACGACGCGGACTATGTGCGGTGCACCCTGGTGTAGAAGTCGATCACATGGCATCGTCCGTGTCAGCCGCGTCACGCGCACACCCCAGCACGTGCGCGGACCGACGCACACGACGCGCACAGTCCGGGAGCCGCCCCATGTCGACCGCGAACCCCCTGCCGCTCTGGCGGCCCGATCCGCAGCGGATCGCCCAGGCACAGATCACGAAGTTCCAGGCCTGGGCGGCCGAACACCACGGCGCTCCGGCCCTGGGCGGGTACCCGGCCCTGCACCGCTGGTCCGTCGAGGAGCTGGAAACCTTCTGGAAAGCCGTGACGCAGTGGTTCGACGTGCGGTTCACCAGCCCCTACGCGCGCGTGCTGGGCGACCGGTCGATGCCCGGCGCCGAGTGGTTCCCCGGCGCCACCCTCAACTACGCCGATCACGCTCTGCGCGCGGCCGCCACGCGCGCGGACGAACCCGCCCTCCTCCACGTCGACGAGACGCACGAACCACGCCCGGTGACCTGGTCCGAGCTGCGTCGCCAGGTGGGCTCCCTGGCCGCCGAGCTGCGCGCTCTCGGCGTACGCCCGGGGGACAGGGTCAGCGGCTATCTGCCGAACATCCCCGAGGCCGTCGTCGCCCTCCTCGCCACGGCCGCCGTCGGCGCCGTATGGACGTCCTGCGCCCCCGACTTCGGCGCCCGCAGCGTCCTCGACCGCTTCCAGCAGGTGGAGCCGGTCGTCCTGTTCACCGTCGACGGCTACCGCTACGGCGGCAAGGAGCACGACCGCCGCGACGTCGTCGCCGAACTGCGCCGCGAACTGCCCACCCTGCGCGCGGTCGTCCACGTCCCGCTCCTGGGTACCGAAGCCCCCGAGGGCGCCCTGGAGTGGTCCGACCTGACCTCCGCCGACGTCGACCCCGTCTTCGAACCGGTGCCCTTCGACCACCCCCTGTGGGTGCTGTACTCCTCGGGCACCACCGGCCTGCCCAAGGCGATCGTGCAGTCCCAGGGGGGCATCCTCGTCGAGCACCTCAAGCAGCTCGGCCTGCACTGCGACCTCGGTCCCGGGGACCGCTTCTTCTGGTACACGTCGACCGGCTGGATGATGTGGAACTTCCTCGTCTCCGGACTGCTCACCGGCACGACGATCATCCTGTACGACGGCAGCCCCGGGTACCCCGACACCGGCGCCCAGTGGCGTATCGCCGAACGCGCCGGAGCAACCCTGTTCGGCACCTCCGCCGCCTACGTCATGGCTTGCCGCAAGGCGGGAGTGCACCCCTCGCGCGACTTCGACCTCTCGAAGGTGCAGTGCGTCGCGACGACAGGATCACCGCTGCCGCCCGACGGATTCCGCTGGCTGCACGACGAGGTCCGCGAGGACCTGTGGATCGCCTCCGTCAGCGGCGGCACGGATGTGTGCTCCTGCTTCGCCGGAGCCGTACCGACCCTCCCGGTCCACATCGGCGAGCTCCAGGCCCCGTGCCTGGGCACCGACCTTCGGTCCTGGGACCCGAACGGCGCACCGCTGGTCGACGAGGTCGGCGAGCTCGTGGTCACCAACCCCATGCCGTCCATGCCGATCCACTTCTGGAACGACCCCGACGGCAGCCGCTACCACGACAGCTACTTCGCCATGTACCCCGGAGTGTGGCGGCACGGCGACTGGATCACGCTCACCTCCCGCGGCTCGGTGATCATCCACGGCCGCTCCGACTCCACACTCAACCGCCAGGGCGTGCGGATGGGCTCCGCCGACATCTACGAAGCCGTCGAACGCCTCCCCGAGATCAAGGAATCCCTCGTCATCGGCATCGAACAGCCCGACGGCGGCTACTGGATGCCCCTCTTCGTGCACCTGACCCCCGGCGCCGCCCTCGACGACGCGCTGCTCGGCCGCATCAAGCGGACCATCCGCGAACAGCTCTCCCCACGCCACGTCCCCGACGAGGTCATCGAGGTGCCGGGCATCCCGCACACCCTCACCGGCAAGCGCATCGAGGTCCCGGTCAAGCGCCTCCTCCAGGGCACGCCGCTGGACAAGGCGGTCAACCCCGGCTCGGTCGACGACCTCGACCTGCTGCGCTTCTACGAAGAGCTGGCCCGCAAGCGCGCCTGAGCGCCGGGCCAGCCGCCGTGGGGGGGGGGGGGGGGGGGGCCCCCCCCCCGCGGGGGGGGGGGGGCGCCCCCCCCCCCGCGCGGGGGGGCCCCCCCCCCCCCCCCCCCCCGCCGATCCGTGCCGCGGGATCCCTGAACGCCTGCCCGGCCCCGTTGTCAGTGGCTCCGGTTACGGTGAGTGAGCACTGATCGACTGCGCTCACAGGGGGAAACATGGCGCACACCGACCATCTGACCATGCGACGCGTCCTGCGCCGGGAGATCGCCGGCACCATCGGCCTGCTCACCGACGAACAGGACTTCCGCGCCATGCGGCGCTACCGCAGCTTCACCTTCGACGATCACACCACCTACCTCCGGCAGGTCGAGAAACTCCTCCGACTCGTGGCCGCTCAGGGCGGCCACACCACGGTGGCCCTCTTCGACCCCGAGGAGTACGCCGAATACTGCGAGACGACCGGTCTCGACCCCGACATCCCGTCCAGCCGCGCCCGCTTCACCGCCGAACTCGCCAGCACGGGCCCCACCCTTCCCTACGACGGCCGGCCCCTGGCCGAACTCGTCCCCGACCTCGTCGACGAGGCCGTCCGCCAGGCCACCTGGGAGTACGCCTCCACCCTGCTGGCCCGGCTCGGTCCCTGCGCCTCCTGCGGCGAGAACATCGGCCGCACCGCCTTCGCCCGCGCCGCGGACCTCGTCGTCCGCATCCTCGACACGGCCCCGCCCGGCAACCGGCACCTGGTGTGCAGTGTCACCGGCACACCCGAAACCCTCGTCGCCGTCCTCCACGCCGACGACGAGGAAGGCGAGACCACACAGCTCGACGAGGCCGAAGCCCTGGAGTTCACCACGGTCCTCGCCCTCGGCATCGCCACCGACGGCCCCGGCGGGCTCGTCATGCGCACCACTGCCCCCGGCACCGCCGACCGCGTCTACGGCTGGCGCCTGCGCGGCGGCGGCCTCGATCCCCTCACCGCAGGCGAGGTCTTCGACGCCTACTGCACCGACATCGAATCCGGCGACCTGATCTCCCCGGAATCCGGCGTCGACTACGGCGAGCCGCCCGACCTCGGAGAAGAAGGACCGGCCCGGCAGCACCGCTGAACACCCGAGGGGCGCCCCACCCGGCAGGTGGAGCGCCCCTCGAAGACCAGCCGGCGAACGCCCGCCGGCCCCGGTCACTCGCCGGACAGCACCGCCCGCGCCGCGTTGCGCGCCTCGTCCGCGCTGTCCGCGGCACGCGCCGCGGCCGCCGCACGCTCGCACTGCGCCAGCGTGTACTTCGCCAGCGTCGCCCGTACATAGGGAAGTGACGCCGCACCCATGGAGAGGGAGGTGACGCCCAGACCCGTCAGCACACACGCGAGCAGCGGGTCGGACGCGGCCTCACCGCAGACCCCGCAGCTCTTGCCCTCGGCCCTCGCCGCCTCGGCGGCGATCGCGACCAGGTCGAGCAGCGCGGGCTGCCAGGGGTCCTGCAACCGCGACACCGCACCCACCTGCCGGTCGGCGGCGAAGGTGTACTGCGCGAGGTCATTGGTCCCCAGCGACAGGAACTCCACCTCCTGAAGCACCGAGCGCGCCCGCAGCGCGGCCGACGGGATCTCGACCATCGCACCGAACTTCGCCTGCAGCCCCGCCGCACGGCACGCGTCCGCGAACGCCTTGGCGTCGGTCCGGTCCGCGACCATGGGGGCCATCACCTCGAGGTAGACCGGCAGGCCCTCGGCAGCCTTGGCGAGCGCCGACAACTGGGTGCGCAGCACCTCCGGGTGCTCGAGCAGCGTCCGCAGCCCCCGCACACCGAGAGCCGGGTTCGGTTCGTCGGCCGGCGTCAGGAAGTCCAGCGGCTTGTCCGCGCCCGCATCCAGCACACGCACCACGACCCGGCCCTCGGGGAAGGCCTCCAGCACCTGCCGGTAGGTCTCGACCTGCTTCTCCTCGGACGGCGCGTTCTTGTCGTCGTCCAGGAACAGGAACTCGGTCCGGAACAGACCGACACCCTCGGCACCGGCATCGAGCGCCGCCACCACGTCCGCGGGACCGCCGATGTTGGCGAGCAACGGCACCTTGTGCCCGTCCGAAGTGGCACCGGGTCCGGTCGCTGAGGCCAGCGCGGCCTTGCGCTCGGCGGCCGAGGCCTCCAACTGCGCCTTCTTCTCCTCGCCGGGGTTCACGAAGATCTCGCCGGTGCTGCCGTCGACGGCGATCACCGTGCCCTCGGCCAGCTCGACGGCGCCGGGCAGCGCCACGACGGCCGGCACACCGAGCGCCCGCGCCAGAATCGCGCTGTGACTCGTCGGCCCACCCTCCTCGGTGACGAAGCCCAGGACCAGGGTCGGGTCCAGCAGCGCCGTGTCCGCCGGCGCCAGGTCACGGGCGACCAGCACGTACGGCTCGTCGCTGTCCGGCACACCCGGCATCGGCACACCGAGCAGACGCGCGACGATACGATTCCGCACGTCGTCCAGGTCGGCCACCCGGCCCGCGAAGTACTCACCGGCGCCGGCGAGCAGGTCCCGGTAGGCGGCGAACGCGTCGTACACCGCGCGCTCGGCCGTGCTGCCAACGGTGATGCGCCGCTCCACATCCGCGATCAGCTCGGGGTCCTGCGCCATCATGGCCTGCGCCTCGAGCACCGCCTGCGCCTCGCCCCCGGCCAGATTGCCGCGCGCCATCAGATCGGCCGCCACGGCCTCCACCGCCTGACGGGCGCGCCCCTGTTCACGCTCCGCCTCTTCCGCGGGGATCTGCTTGGCAGGCGGCTCCAGCACCGCCGTCCCCATGTGCCGAACCTCGCCGATCGCCACACCGTGGCTCACACCGACGCCTCGCAGCGTTGTCTCCATCTCACCCGTCTCCGGTAGAGCGGCGGGTCCCACCGCCGCGGTGGTTGTTGTGCGCCGTTCCCGGGGAGGCCGTCCCTGGGGAGGCAGTGGTGTCACTTCCAGGTGAAGAGACGGTCGCCGGCCTTCACGTCTCCGCTGTCGCGCAGATCGGAGAGGCTGTCGGCGGTGGCCTCCAAGGCCACGACCGGGCACACGGGGGACTTGCCGGCGGCTTCGACAGCGGCGGGGTTCCAGCGCACCACCGCCTGGCCGCGCACCACTGTGTCGCCCTTCTTCACCAGCAGATCGAAGCCCTCACCGTTCAGCTGCACGGTGTCGATGCCGAGGTGGGTGAGCACTCCGCGGCCATCCTCGTCGACGACGACGAAGGCGTGCGGGTGCAGCGAGACGATGACTCCGTCCACGGGGGCCACCGCGTCGGCGGGCTCACGTACCGGGTCGAGCGCCGTGCCGGGGCCGACCATGGCTCCGGAGAAGACCGGATCCGGCACGGCCGCCAGTCCGATGGCGCGTCCTGCGACGGGGGACGTCACGGTGGTCATGGGAAGCCTCCCAGGGGTGGAGATTCATGTGCGCCGTCACTGCCTTGCCGGGGACGGCACAGCGTCCGGCAGGCTATAGCACGGTACGTACCGGTTACAGGCGAGAGCTTACACAGCTCACCTTGGTGGTCTAGACCACCAGGTGAAACGATTTGCACCTGCTCCGCGGTCCATGTACAGTCGTACCCCTGCTCGGGGCTGAGTGACGCCGCCAGGGGTCCTTGCCCGGCAGCACCCATACTTGTCAGATCCTTTCTCGGGATCATCTTCTGCATGCCCGCAGGACGGTGGTCGGAGAGACTGGAAAAGCCTGATAGAGTTTGGATCACCGAAGGGAAGCGCCCGGAGGAAAGCCCGAGAGGGTGAGTACGAAGGAAGCGTCCGTTCCTTGAGAACTCAACAGCGTGCCAAAAGTCAACGCCAGA
>NZ_JBIAXG010000043.1:0-71590 GCF_042896465.1 Streptomyces sp. NPDC001292 | reverse complement strand
GATCCGCGAGTTCACCCTCGCCTACGACGACGAGGCCCGACCGTTCCGCTGGACCTACGACGGAACCCCACTCAAAGCCGCATAACCCTCGCAAGGTCAATGCGGCGCTGCACTAGTCGCCGCGGGGGACGGTGTATCCGGGACGCCGACGGTACAGACACCTCGAGGAGACACGCCGCAAGCCACCAACACGTCCAGGTGTCCGCATCTGCAAATCTCAGGCTGTGTGAAATCTAGCCGCCCAGTCTTTCCTTGACGTGACTGAAGAGTCGGACCAAGAATCTTGGGCGGTCATCAGGCCGAGGTCGTCATTTTTTTCTGCAGCTGGGTCACCTTCAGCAAACCCCATCAATGACGCCATTTTTCTTCAGAGAGGACTCATGACGATGAGCAAGAGAATTGCGAAGCGGGCGACGTTTGTCGCGGCGACGGCAGCATTCGCCGGGGCGCTCCTTGCGCAGCCTGCTTTCGCCGCGCAGGTCGACGCGTAGTACCACGGCACCCACGCTGCCGTGGACAACAGCCCTGGCAGTGGCGACCCGGGCTGGGTCTGGGTCTACGGCTCCACGGAGTCCGGTGCGACCGGCGGAGCCATCAAGTACAAGCTGTGGGACGGGACGAGCGGCCAGCTCGATGCGAACCGAGGAAAGACAAATTCCGCAGGCACGAATTCTGCCATCAAGCAGTTCCAGGCGTGCATCAACTTCTCGACCGACGGCTGGTCTTACCAGTCCTGTGGTGCCTGGGTCACCTTCGGCTGGATTCGGCCAGTTTTTTCTCTTGAGTCAAGAATGAACTTCCTCGAATATCCGGCAGGTCTCGACGACTGCCGGATATTCCGTTGCGGCCGCCACCCTCGCCACGGGCGGCCGGGCTGCACACGTGTCCCTAGATCACACCTTGACGTAGATATGTTCCAGCATAAGATGTGTTCCGGTACGAGCCGCAGGGCTGCTTGCACGGACACTCGGCCGGCCAGGACCGCCATGCCTTGAACACAGGCGAGGAACACACACCGAGGAGCGAGCTTTGCCCGAGAACAATCAGAAGCCGTTGACGACGGCGGCCGGCGCACCGGTTCCCGACAACCAGAACTCCTTGACGTCCGGCTCGCGCGGCCCGATACTCCTTCAGGACGTGTGGTTCCTGGAGAAGCTCGCTCACTTCGACCGCGAGGTCATTCCAGAGCGCCGGATGCACGCCAAGGGCTCGGGCGCGTTCGGGACCTTCACCGTCACCCACGACATCACGCGGTACACGAGCGCGAACATCTTCTCGGAGATCGGCAAGCAGACCGAGTTGTTCGTCCGGTTCTCCACGGTCGCGGGTGAGCGCGGCGCGGCCGACGCCGAGCGCGACATCCGAGGCTTCGCCCTGAAGTTCTATACGGACGAGGGCAACTGGGACCTGGTCGGCAACAACACGCCGGTGTTCTTCTTCCGGGACCCGCTGAAGTTCCCCGACCTCAACCACGCGGTGAAGCGCGACCCGCGCACCAACCTCCGTAACGCGGAGAACAACTGGGATTTCTGGACGAACCTCCCCGAGGCCCTGCACCAGATCACGATCGTGATGTCGGACCGTGGCATCCCCGCCTCCTACCGGCACATGCACGGCTTCGGCTCGCACACCTACAGTCTGATCAACGCCGAGGGCGAGCGGTTCTGGGTCAAGTTCCACCACCGCACCCAGCAGGGCATCAAGAACCTCACCGACGCGGAGGCCGAAGCCCTCGTCGGCAAGGACCGCGAGTCCCACCAGCGCGACCTCTATGACGCGATCGAGAACGGCGACTTCCCGAAGTGGAAGCTGTTCATCCAGGTCATGCCGGAGGCCGACGCGGAGCACTACCGTTTCCACCCCTTCGACCTGACCAAGGTCTGGTCGAAGAAGGACTACCCGCTGATCGAGGTCGGCGAGTGGGAACTCAACCGCAACCCCGACAACTACTTCGCAGACGTCGAGCAGGCCGCGTTCACCCCGGCCAACGTGGTCCCGGGCATCGGTTTCTCCCCCGACCGCATGCTCCAGGGCCGCCTCTTCTCCTACGGCGACGCCCAGCGCTACCGCCTCGGCGTGAACCACCACCAGATCCCCGTCAACGCCCCGAAGAACCCGGTGAACTCCTACCACCGCGACGGCGGCATGCGCGTCGACGGCAACCAGGGTTCCATCCCGGGCATCGAGCCCAATTCCTACGGCCGCTGGCAGGAACAGCCCGCCTACCGCGAGCCCAGCCAGGCCGTGGGCGCCGTCGCCGACCGCTTCGACTTCCGCGCGGACGACGACGACTACTTCGAACAGCCCGGCAACCTGTTCCGTCTGATGAACCCCGAGCAGCAACGGGCCCTGTTCGAGAACACGGCCCGCGCGATCAACGGCGCGACGCGGCAGACCGTCGAACGCCACATCGCCAACTGCACCCAGGCCGACCCGGCCTACGGCGAAGGCGTCCGCAAGGCGATCGAGGCCCTGGCGGCTGGCAACCTCTGAGCCCGCTTGTTCGCCCCCCACACCTCCGACGGAAGGGTACGTATGACCGGTGAGGGCCTGACTCCCGAGCAGACGCAGCGCGTCGTGGCCCTCGCCCTGGACCTGGCCCGGGAGGGCAGCACGGGAGACTTGGTCGAGTTCGTGAAGCACGGCCTCCCGGCGGACACGAGCGACTCGGCCGACAACACCCTGCTGATGCTTGCCGCCTACCACGGCCACGCCGACACGGTCCGGGCCCTGCTCCGGCTCGGCGCCGACCCGGACCTGCGCAACGCCCGGGACCAGAGCCCCATCGCCGGCGCCCTGTTCAAGGGCGCTGACGGCGTGGTGGCGGTCCTGCGGCAGGCGGGCGCGGACCTGGACGCCGGCACCCCGAGCGCACGCGCCGCGGCGACCATGTTCGGGCGCGCCCATCTGCTGGCGGACTGATCTGCCGTACCGCTCAGGTGGGTCTTGAGACCCCGGGGAGGTGGTCTCCTGGGGCCACGAGGTTCGGGTGAGGGCTCGGCCGAGGCGGTAGACGTTGACGGTCACGGATCCGCCCTCGGCGCTGATGGTGTAGGAGCCTGGGCCGTCGAAAGGCACGCAGCCGTCGATGAGGACGGCGTCGGGGCCGAAGCCCCAGGGATCATCGCTCGGGCGCGCATGCGCGACCGAGCGCGGACATCGGCGAGTTGGCCGATCGTCGACAAACGCTATGCTCACACTTGGATCCCTGGCACTGCACAGTCATCCCCCATCAGCCACCGAACGCCCCCAGCCCGGACCACCGCAGCCTGTGGGAGTACACCGCTTTGCCATCCCGTTCCGGCCATGAGCGAAGCACCGGCGCAGGCGAGCGGCACCCCTGAACCGGTCCGATTCCGAGGGCACGGCCGCTGCCCGTTCTGTGGCCGCCCCGTCCGATGCGGCAGCCCTCACCACTCGTGTCGCTTGACTGGAAGTAGCACTGTGAACGTAATCGACTCCGCTCCTCTCGACGTCCTGGACGCCTACCGCACCTGCGAATTCGTCACTCTTGGCAAGCGCGGTGCGCCCGTGGTCTGGCCGACGGCGGTGCGGCGCCGGGAGGACGGGAGGCTGCTGCTGTCGACGTGCCTGGCGTTCGCGCAGAAGGCGCTCAACATACGCCGTGACGGCCGTGTGGCCCTGCTCTTCTCCGACCCCACCGGCAGCGGCCTCGACGAGGCCCCGCAGATCTTCGTCGGGGGCCGTGCCGAATGCCCCGACGAGATCATGACGGGGCCCCAGGGAGCCGAGGACTACTGGCGGATGCTCTTCGAGCGGCAGCCGCACAGTAGGAGATACGTGTCTGCCCCCGTACGGCGCCTGATGGACTGGTACTACCTGCGGTTGCTCATCACCGTCACGCCCGAACAGGTCATCGTGCGGCCTCCGCTGCCGTCGGCTGTGGAGCCCGAGTCGACGAGCTCGAGCGCCCCGAGCCCGCTGCTGGGAGCCGAGCAGCTCGCCGCCTACCCCACCGCGGTGCTCGCCGCTTGCGACGCGACCGGGGCGCCCGTGCTCGCCCGGAGCCGGCCCGTGCCCACCGCCGACGGATTCGCCGTGACCGTACCCGACGACTGCGCGGCGACTGCGGGTCCCGCATCCCTCTTGGTGCACCGGCACGACGAGCGCCTCAACCACATGCACAACGCACTCGTCCGCGGCGAACTGAAGGAAGACGCCGACGGCTGGGTCCTACTGCCCTCCCACGTGGTGGAACCGATGGGTTCGGGCCGCCCGAGCGACGGCATAAGCGTCCTGCGCCGGACCAGGGCGGCCACCCAGCGCTACCTGGACCGACGCGGCCTGTCCCGCCCACGCGTGCAGTGGGCCGAGTTCAAGGCACTCGCGACGCAGGCACGGCGACGCGGCGCCTGACCGACGGCTGCATCGGTGACGCCGACACACGTGAATGTTCACGCACGATTCTGGCGTGGCGGGCAGGAATCGGTTGTGTGACTGAATACCGCGTCCCAAGCCGGGTGATCCGACGACTCGCCTGGGACGGCTGGACAATGAAACGCCCTGCCGTGCCACTCACCACCCTTCGCCTGGACGGACGAAGCGGCTCCGCCCGATACCGCCTTCTGCAACTGAAACCATGTCCGGTACAGCGTCGCGAAGTCAGCGCGATGTGCAAACATGACCGACACATGTGCATGCGCCTCGCGTCTGCGAACGACCATGCGGATGCGCACCATTTCTTCCGAATGTGCTGAGAACCGGATGACGGACGTGGTTGAGACAACTGAGCGCGACGAACCGATGGCAGACGTCCCGGACGCGATCCGGGAGGCTGCGAAAGCAGCGCCTGACCACTGGTTCGGCATGGTTGATCCCGCCTGGCGGGGAGGGGACGCGCCACCGAACTGGGCAGTGGTCGGGCAGTACCGGTCCGACACCGACGGGGAAGTGGTGGAGTGGCAGTACAACGACGACTACCGGCCCTCGCCGAATGCGAACGGTTGGCCTCCCCCCACTGACCCGGTCGACGAGGCGATACAGCTTGCCGCGACCGGATACGGTCCTGAACAGGACGTCTTCCGCCTGCTCGCCGACGCCGAGGTCGACATCCTGCTGGGACCCGATAACAGCCCCGTCACGGCCCGTGATCCGGACGGTGCCCCGGTCGTTCCGGTCTTCACCTCCGAATATCAGCTCCGCTCCGGCGGGCGTTACGCCTCTCGGACGGTGCTGGTCCGAGACCTCCTCGGTGATCTCGTCGACAACACGCACCTCTATGTGAACCCGGCGGGGGCGGTCAGCATGACCGTTGCTCCGGATCAGGTGATCGCCGTGGAGGAACGGTCTGCTGACGCCCAGGCGGGCGCCCCCCGGACGGAGGCGAACGCGCGGCCGGACGACGATGCCGATGGGAACGAGTCCTCGGGGGGAGCCGCGGCTGATCCTGGCGAGCATGTGGGGCAGATGGAGACCCTCCACCTTCCCGCCCCCGAGCCTGCCCCGGAGGCCGCCCATGCCTCCGACGGCGACTCGGCGGAGGACGAGGCACGGACCGCCGGAACGACCGAACTCTCCGCTCAGGACTACCTTGTCAACATCCTCAGCGGCGGAGGTGGCGAAGAGGCACGTTGACCCTTCGCCGCACTGGTGTGCCACGGAAGGTTTCTCAAACCTCAGGTGGATCAGCAACCTGCGTAGCCTCGGTGCCGTCTTAGAATCAGCGACTGAACACCGCACGGGTGAACGGACTTGGACCAGTCGGCGTGCCAAGGCCATTCGGGTACACCGGATCTGCTCCCTCGTGGTGTTACACCTCAGTGTCGTATCCAGGTGCCACACCGACCCCACCGGAAAGGTGTCATGACGACTTCCAAACCCAATGATTCTCCAGATGAGCCGACGGGAGCAGCCACCGCCCAGGCCAAGGCGGACGGTGTCGGCGAAGCCGAGGAGAAGCCGGATTCCGTTGCCGCGGCCGCGGAGCGCGCCCTTACCGCGGCACGGTCCTCCAGGGGATCTGCTGTACCTTCCGCCATGGCCGAACCGGAGCCCGAACAACGGAAGGAGACCGAAGAACCCGAGGAGGCGGAAACCAATTCCGTCGCTCTCGGTTTGCCTGAGTCCACGACCACTTCCGCGAAGCAGGCCGAGGCCGCAGAGCCGGAGAACTCGGGCGACAGCTCCTCGGCGCAGTCGGCAGAGGCTGAGCCGGCCCCCGAGGCCGTCGCCGACGCGAAGAACGCCGAGTCGGAGACCGCGTCCACGGCGACTGCGGACACGCCAGGCTCGGCCGGTGATGCCACTGGCAGCTCCGCCAGGACGGCAGTCAAAGCCGTTCCCGGCCGGCCGCACAAGAGCCTGCTGTCGGGAGCTGCCATCGTCGGTGCGCTGCTGGTCTCCGTGCCCTTCATGATCAGTGGCGGCAACGGCGACGACGGGCGGCCGTCCGTGAAGCCGGGTGCCACCCCTGGCACCGTCCTGGACGGTGTGGCGGCAGGGGCGGTTCCCGGCGTGGTCGGCTCGGAGTCTCCGTCGCCTCATGTGAACAGAAGTGCTGCCCCGAAGATCGTCTCCACGACGACCGGGCCCGACGGCAAAAAGGTCACCGTCACCATGACGCCGCAGGCCGGCAAGACCTCGGGTGGCAAGAAGTCCTCGGGAGGGGGCAAGGCGACGACCGCAGCGGCGGGGTCGGGCACAACGTCCTCGCATTCCGGGAGTACATCGGGTGGCAAGACGTCCACCAGTTCCGGGCCGAAGTCGAACACCACGAACCGGGCGGCCTCGAGCGATCCCTGGCCCGGCGGCGTGTGGATCTACAGCCATGCGTCCGGTCGCTGCATAGGGATCGCCGGCAGTCCCGGCGCGGCCACTGGTTCCGCGCTGGTGATCTGGGACTGCTACGACAAGTCCTACCAGAGATGGAAGTTCGTCAACGGCACTGTGCAGTCCGAGGGCAAGTGCATGAATGTCAGTGGTGGTGCGACGGGAGACGGCGCTGTCATCAACTGGACGACGTGCAACGGCTCGGGGGCCCAGCAGTTCCGGCTGAACTCGTCGCACGACCTGACCAACCCGCAGTCCGGCAACAAGTGCGTCGATGTGAAGGACAAGAGCACCGACAACGGTGCTCGCCTGCAGCTGTGGACGTGTGCGGGCACGGACAACCAGAAGTGGAGTACACGCACGCCGTAGGTGTCGCATGCGCTCTGCCGAACGGACAGGGTGCCCGCCCCCTTGACAGTGGCGGGCACCCTTCTCGTTGCTCACGGACCGCGGACGTACTCCTCAGAGAAACCCGAAGAGCGCGCGCCGGTCCGCTCAACGCAGCCCGTAGGCCCGCGTCACGGTCTGTCGCACACGGTCACCCGCCTTGTCGACGGCGCTCGCCCGGAGGGCGACATGGCCGCTCGGATGTCCGCCCGCGGGTATCACCAGCGACCTGCGGCCCTTGCCGACGAGCTTGGCCTCCGCCGGGCTCCAGGTCCTGCCGTCGTCGTACGACACGTCGACGGTGACCTTGCGGACCGGGGACGTGCCGGACGCGCCACCCGGCTGGTGCCGTACCGTCAGCGAACCGGTGAGGCTCCGGCCGGCCGGTGCGGTGTTGTTCAGGTCGAGCGGCAGGCCGAAGCCGAGGTCCAGCAGGTCCACCGGGGTACGGACGGCGTCCTCGGTGTGGCCGGTGGTGAAGGTCCACTCCGAACGCACCTTCGTGGACAGGGCGGACGGACGTGTGCCCGTGACGACCAGCCGTAGGTGTCCGCGGCCGTGGGCAGCGCGAACGCGCTCACTCCCGGTGTGCCGTTGGTGCCGATCTTCGTGGTACCCCGGAACAGCTCGGTCGAGCCGTGTTCCGGCACTGTGCCGTCCATGTTCGTCCCCGCGAGGAGGTGGCCCGGGTCGCTGTCGCTGAACATCGGGATGCTGGTCACCAGTTGGTTCCCGTGCCGGTACACCGTGGGCCGCGGCGTGCCGTCCGCGCCGGCGGGCACGAGGTTCGGCAGCCTGGGGATGAACGGAGCCGCCCCACACGTCGGAGGTGCGCTGCCCGGCCTTGTACCGGGTCGGTGGGGACAACTCCTGTGCTTGGTACGTCCAGTCGGAGTTCAGCCCTTCCCACGTCACGGCGCTCCAGCGCAGTCCCGGAGTGAAGTACTCCACGCTGCGTTCCTCCTGTCGACGCCCCTGGGTCGAGGGGCGGGGACGGTGTGCCCCAACAGGTGAACCGGGCGGTCGGGTGGGTTGCCCGGGCGGTTCAGAATCCGCGGAAGACGCCCTCTTCCTCGGCCGCGTCCACGAATTCCTCCCAGTCCATGTTGGCGAGGGCTATGTTGTTCTCGATCGAATACAGCTGCTCGGCAACAACGCGGAGTTCGGCGAAGCCCTGCTCCGGTCCGTCCTCATCCGTCCTCAGGACGGCCAGCAGCGGCATCTCCGCCTCCGTCAGGGCCTTGCTGTCCGCCACGATCAGCAGGTCATCCTCAGCGGGCGCGAGGGCGACTACCTGCTCGGTGGTCAGGTCGCGGTAGGCGGGGTCGTCCACGATGTGGAGCTCGGCGAGGAAGTCGTCCTCGCCCGGGGTGGTGACCACGGTGCGCAGCGCCTGCCAGGCCGCCTCGTCCGAGAAGTCCGTACGGATCAGCAGCGTCTCTTCGGTCTGCGGCAGGCTCTTCACGGTCGGATCTCCTGTAAGGGGTGGCCAGCTGCCGGGCCAGTGACGACCGGCACACATTGCGGAAATGTTAGCGAATCCAATAGCTCACACACATCAAGTTCGTCACCCCCTTGACAGGTGACGGCGCGAGGTGCAAGCTGACCATGAGCCCGCCGGCCGACGGACCCGGTCACGATCGACGAAGTGGAGACCGGCCATGAACCAGGAAGCCACGATGGACGCCGCAGCGGCGGCACGGCACGCGCGCTTCGGCAAGCTGCCCGAGCGCATCCGGTTCGAGGACATGACCCAGGTGGTCGAGTCTGAGCCGAACGGCGGGGCGAACGCCTCGTACGACGAGGCGCAGGGGCACACCCTCACGTGCCTCGCCCTCGACCTGGGGCTGTAGCCCCCCGAACGGGGCCGCATCGCACGACCACGCACTGTCGACAGGGGCAGACCATGAACACCTACGAGTACCCCCTCTTCCCCGGCCGCCTGGGCAAGGAGCAGGAGGCGATGGAGGAACTCCTCCGCCGGGTGAACTGCAACGACCGGCGGAAGCCGGACCGGAAGGCGGAGGAGTACACCAGAAAGACACGTCAGCTCGCGGCCATCACCTTCCTCAGCGCTGTTCTGTGACCATCCGTCTGCGGTGAGGGGAGGGACAGGGCGAGCAGGGAGGCCGCGGTGAAGTCGTCCGCCGGCTCGACCGTCTGCCGGGCGGCGACGTCGTCGAGGTAGCCGGCGCCGTGCCCGTCGAAATCGGACCACCGGTGTCCGGACGGCTCGGCGGAGCACGGACGCATGCTGCCGAACCTCTCCAGGTCGTCCAGGAGATCCGCCTTGTTGGGACCGTTGACCACCGCGCCCCGCAGGATGTCCCCGCTCCCCGTCCGGCTCCTGGCGAGGTTCGCCACCTGGTGCTCCGGGCAGTGCGGGTACGTCGCCCGCGCCGATGACGAGTGGGCTGAACCCGACAGTCGTCCGACCGAGCAGCCGAAGGCGCCCCGGCACCAGCGAGGCAGTCATTCGACGGATGTGTGCCCGATGTCGCCCGACAAGACTGATCAGGTGCTTGTCGACCGTGGCGAGCACCTGTGCGGGCGGGTTCTGCCCGTGCGGTCCTCCTTCCGCTCCGGCCGCGCTCACGACCGACGAAAGGCAACCGTATGCCCACCTGCGCCGACCACGTCATCGCTTCGCTCAAGGCCTCCGGGGCGCGCCGTCTGTACGGTCTGCCCGGTGATTCGCTCAATGGCCTGACCGAAGCCATACGCCGGGACGATGGCATCGACTGGGTGCATGTGCGACACGAGGAGAGCGCCGCCCTCGCGGCGGCCGCCGAGGCCGGGCTGACTGGAGAGTTCAGCGTCTGCGTCGGCAGCTGCGGTCCGGGCAACCTGCACCTGATCAACGGGCTCTTCGACGCCCAGCGCAGCCGCGTGCCGGTGCTCGCCATCGCCGCCCAGATCCCGGGCGGCGAGGTCGGCTCCGGCTACTTCCAGGAGACCCGCCCGCAGGAGTTGTTCGCCGACTGCAGCGTCTACGCCGAGGTCGTCACCAGCCCTGAGCACGGGCCCCGCATCCTGGAGATGGCGATGCGTGCGGCCGTCGAGCGCAGGGGAGTGGCGGTCGTCGTCGTACCCGGCGAGGTCTTCCTCGGCAAGACCCCCCGCAACCTGGCACCCACGGTGGTGCGCCCGGCCCGTACCGTCGTCCGCCCGGACGACGAGGCCTTGCGCGAGAAGGGTGCCTTCGCACACGAAGGACCGGCGCTGGTCGAGGTCATGACGGCTCGCCAGGAGCTGTCCGTGCCGCCGGCGGTCACGGTGGAGCAGGCCAAGGGCTTCACCCTTTACGCGATCCGTACCATCCTGTCCGGCCGCGGCGAGGAGTTGGTGGACCTGGTCACCACCAACGTATCGCGCCGGATCCTGCACTGACCGGCGCACGCTGACCGCAACCGGAATACATATACCAGGTGCATATGTGTGCTATGGCACACCTCAAACACTTGCCTTGGGCAACTTAAAACTCATGGTTGCCTCAAGCAATGACATTGGAGGCACACGTGGCCGAAAGAGCCCTGTACGAGGAGCTGATGCACCAGCTGAGCGCTGTCGGTTCCGTGCGACGGGAGCTGGGCCGGGTCCTTCCGTACGGCTGCTCCAACGGATCCGCCACGGTGCTGGCGCTCCTCGGCCGCGACGGCGACATGCGCATCGGCAGGGTTGCGGAACTGCTCGGCGTCGACACGTCGGTCACCAGCCGCCACATCGCCCACCTGGCCGCGCGGGGCTGGATCCACCGCAGCCCCGACCCCGCCGACCGGCGCTCGCGCATCCTGCGCCTGACCCCCGAGGGCCGGGCCCGGCTCGCCGAACTGTCCGACCGCCTCGCCCAGGAGCTCGCCTCGCGGCTGAGCGAGTGGAGCGACGAGGACGTCCGCCGGCTGACCTCGCTCCTGTCCCGGCTCCGGGCCAGCTTCGACGACCTGTGGACCGAAGAGGGCCCGACGCCGGGCCGCCCGAGGGCGCCTACTCCACCCGCACACCCGCTGTCACCACGTAGGTGAGGAAGACACACCCCATGACAACCACACAAAGAGCAGGTGTGCGGGCGCATGCCCACCACGGAGGAGGGCTGCCCACGCGCCGATGACACACGTGCAGATCATGCGAGCCCTGTCGGGACTGCTGCTCGGCCTGTTCTGCGCCGTCCTGGGAGAAGGAGCTGCGGGACACCGTGTGCGCCGCGACGGCCGCCAGAGCCTGCGGCAGCCGTCCGCAGCTCGCCACGATGGCGTCGACCGCCGCCCGATCGCCACCGGCACGTTCCGCGCCGACCCGGCCGACGAAGAGGGCGCGGGCGGCGGCCGTCCGGCAGGCCCAGCGGCAGCAGGTGGGCGCCGTGGCCGGCGACGAGTCCGGCGAGATCGGTCCTGCCGGTGACGACGGCGCAACTGCCTGCGTCGCCGGGCACGAGCGGACAGACGTCCTGCGTGGCGGGGCACATTGTCCAGGACCACGAGGACCCGCCGCCCCGCGGGCAGGTGGGACCGGGTGATATCGGCTGCGCCCGGTCCGACCGCGGGGCGTGGTCTGCCGACGGTGGTGACGCGCGCTGCGCGGATGATGGACGGGCTCTCGGCATCGCGCCGGTTCGGAGCGTGGCACACGTACAGGTGCCCGTTCGCCCGCTCAGGCCAGGAGCGGTACGTGAACGGCGTGCGGACGTGGGCCATACGGCTGTGCGCCTCGCCGAACCGCCGGCGAGCAGCAGGGCCAGGGTGAAGGCCGGGGCGTAGCCGCAGGCGACCCACCGGCGGGGTCTCGACTGTAGACCAGGGAGTCATGGCGATTGCCTCCGCTCCCTCCACGCATGGCCGCACCGTGCGCGCAGCCGGCAGGTGGGGCAGTGACGGTGGGGCGCCCCTCAGGACGTCGGCGTCTCGCAAGTGCCGCGTGAGGCGGCCCCCACCGCACGGGTCCATGATCGCCGGTACGGCGCTCAGTACGCTGCGCCCGCCGAAGTGCTCGACCGGCCAGGCGTCGCAGAACGCTCCGCCGCCGATCCGCCCGCCCCGCAGCACCAGGAAGCGCAGGTCTGCGTAAGTCTCCAGGTCCAACCGCAGACCGGCGGCCGGTACGGCGAACAGTAGCTGTGTCATGCTGCCCGCTTCGACCAGAGCCGACTGCACTAGGCTAGCAACCGGTGCCCCTGCTCGTCCTCGCTCTCGTCAGCCGGAGGCGATGCTTTGCCGCTGTGCGGAGCTCAGGCCGTGAAGAAGGTCCAGAACTCCGCGGTACGGAAGCCGGCATGCTCGAAGAGGGACAGCGCCTCTTCGCTGGAGTGCAGGTACGCCGTGCGAGCACCGGCGGCGTATCCGTCCCGCAGGATCGCCTCGGTGACGGCGCGGCCGAGGCCGAGGTGGCGGTAGTCGGACACGGTGCCGATGTTGGCGAGGCCTACGTGCTCCTCGGTCAGGATCGCCAGTCCGGCTGCGGCCGGCACCCCGTCGAGCTCTGCGACGTAGGCACGCACGAAGGGCTGGCTGAGGACTAGAGGCGTGTACAGACTGGCGATGATCACGGGAGGAGCCCCGAACGCGGCACCCAGCACCTCGGCGAAGAGCTCGTCCTCGTCGTCACCCAGCGGACGTACGGACGCCGACGCCTGGGCCGACTCCTGCCAGGCCCGGTCGGCATCCAGCTTCAGCAGCATGAAGGGCTGCTGGGTGCGAGTGGTGAGCCCATGCTCGGCGGCGACGGCAACGATCCCGTCCTCCGGCTCGCCACGCAGCCGGATGCTCCAGGGAAGACCCTGGACATGTGCCTCGGCCATGTCGCAGAGCTGGGCGATCTCCGCCTTGTCGGGGGAGGGGGCCGCGCTCGTGATCCCGTTGAGCGCGGGGATCATCGAGCCGGTAGTGGCCAGCAGGGCGCCACCGGAGCCGTTCTCGCGAAACCCGTTCGGGAGGACGTCCGCGAGCTCCGCCACCGCCGCCTGAAAGGCCTGTGCAGCCTTGAAGGCCTCATCACTATTGGTCATACATGTGAGTGTAGCCCGGGCACACGTATTTACGTGCAGAGCAAAACCGTCTCGCACGGTCCGTACCGCCCCCTCACGGAACTCGGCGTCGTAGATGCGCTTTCTGGATGCCATGACCCCCAACTATCCCTCCGGTCACGGTCTCCACAGTAGGAGGGGAGGTGCACGACCGGGATTGGCTCCTCCTCGCTATCGCCGTAGTAGCCCTGGTGGGCGCACCCGGGCCGGGATGAGCGGATTTCTCCGAGGACACGCCGCCAAGTCGCCAGTAACAAGTGGAGAGTTATGTATAGTTCTGGATCACGTGAGGAGAGGGAGAGCAGTGTCTGAACTACTCGATGCAGTCGACGCTCTGCTCGCGCGGCCGGACACCCTGCCGTCGCCAGAGGTCCGCGCGAGGCTCCGCAAGGCCGACGGGCTGACCCAAGAGGAGGTTGCGCAGGTCTTTGGAGTTACTCGAGTGGCCTTCCACCGCTGGGAAACCGGTGTAGCCAAGCCGCGGCGGCGTCACCTCGAGGCTTATGTCCGGCTACTCAACGGGTGGGCCGCGAAGCACCCAGAAGCAGCGCAGCCCTCGGAACCGGCGCGCCAGGCGAGGTAAGGAGCAATGATGCCAACCGGCCCCCCGTAGAAACGCCGAAGCGGCCCTGTCGCCACAACAGGACCGCTTCCTAGCGAACCGACTCGCACCCTGCAAAAGCTCGAGTCGTGAGCAGCGAGGTGACCTCGTCTGCCGGGTGATGCCCGTGAGCCCTAGGAGCCCGCGTGGTCACCTGTACCCAGAGTATGCGCAACAGATAGCGCAACGCCACTACTCTGATCCCGAACTGGGTCACATTCGCTGGTCGCGGCTCCCTTACTTGGGGAGATGTACCCCTTGCAACACCAGCACAAAACAGCTGGCAGCGCCCCCGCGGGGCCCGCCGGCAGCATCGATGGATCCGGCCTGCTTCGCCAGGCTCAGGCGCCCGCCAGCGGCATTTCGGTCCCCCGCCACATGGGTGTCGGGTGTGATCTTGTTCACTCTCTGGATTACGTGGTGCTGCTCCAAGTCATGTTCAACCTTGCCTCCGGTGTGCAGTCCACTCCCCTCGCCGTGTGGGAGCAGCTGAAGGAGCGGGGCATCCGCTCCGCGAAGAACGCGCGGGAGCTGGTCGGGAAAAACGCCGTCTACGAGTCGTTCGCGCGCCTGGTGGAGGCCGGCTACGTCCGCCGCCTCCAACTGCCGCATCCGACTCTTCCCGGCCGGAAGGGTCCGGTCGTATACGAGGTCTACGACGACCCCGCCTGGAACCCCGATCGTTCCCCTGCACCCGAAGATCACGAGCAGGTAAACCCGCAGGTCGCGACGCTTCCCGGAACGCCGGATCCGTCAACCGGGGAACCTGGTGAACCCGCAGGTCAGAACGCTTCCCGGAACGCCGGAACTGTGAACAACGCATCCGGCGTTCCGGGAAGCGTCAAACAGCGTGTTCCCGCAGGTCAGAACGCTTCCCGAGTTCCGGGACGCGGAATGGCTTCCCCCCCACACCCCCCGGAGGGGGAGGATTCCTCCTCCCCCTACCCCCTCACCAGCCCCTCGAGCTCGCTTCCGTCACAGAGGGAGGAGGCTGCGGAGTTCTCCCTGGAGGAGATCTCCGCAGCGACCGAGTTCCTCCAGCGCATGCAGCGCTGGCAGGCAGGTGCCACGACGGCCCGCCGGTGCGCGCCCCGGCTGCTGCGCGCCATGCGCAGCCAGGGTTGGCCGATGCTGACCGAGATGGACGACGCGCACCGGGTACTGCTGGAGGCGGACATCCTGAAGAACACAGGCGGCGCCGCGTCTTGGACCAAGTGCCTGCCGGGCTGGGTGGATGACCTGCGCCTGTATGCGACCGTGCGCCCCCTCACAGCCCCGTCCGAGGTCAGCGGCGCGGCCGTGCGCGCCGAGCTGGTCGCGGCCTGCACTGCGTGCGACCGCAATGGCTGGGTCCTGGACGACGACGATGACGCGCCGATGCGGCGGTGCGCGCACCCAGGGGTGACCGTGGGGACGGGGGCGCGGCAGCAGTGATCGATGAGCAGCTCGCGCTGTCCAGCCCGGAGGCCGAAGCCCGGGTGCTCGGGGCCTGTCTCATGGCCACCCCGGCCCATGATCCGGTGGCAGAGGCCGCACGGTTCCTCGACGACGGTGACCTGGAACCCGCCAACCAGCTGGTCTGGGCTGCGATTCAGCGTCTGCACGGGGCGAGCAAGCCGACCGGCCTGCCGATGGTCGAAGCTGAGCTGCGGCGCGCGGGCGAGCTGGAGCGCGCCGGCGGCATGGTGCGGCTGTCGCAGCTGGCGATGGAGGCGTGCGGGCCCGGCGAGGTCGGCTACTACGTGGACCTCGTCCACGGCTACGCTGCGCTGCGCCGCTACCAGGCGGCGCTGGCGCGGGCGGTACAGGCGTCCCGGCTGGCGGCGCCGACCGACGTGCCCGACGCCATCCGCGCGCACCAGGCCGAACTCGACGTCCTTGTCCTGGGCGATGGTGAAGTGGACGCCTGCTTCGGCAGGCTCGGTGACGACCTCGACGAGCACCTGCGCATGCTGGAAACCCCGATCGAGGCGACGGCCGTGACCGGCCTGGTCGACCTGGACCACATCGTCAAGTTGCGCTCCGGCAACGTGGTCGTCGTGGCCGGCCGCCCCGGCATGGGCAAGAGCGCGCTCACCCTGGGCATCGCCCTGGCGAACGCCGCCTCCGGTCGTCCGACGCTTGTGCACTCCATGGAGATGGGCAAGCCCGAAGTCCTCAACCGGGTGCTGGCCGCCCGGGCCCGCGTCGGGCTGCACCGCCTCATGGACGGCGGGCCCGTCATCGAGGACGGCGACTGGACTCGCATGGTTCGCATCCTGCCCGAACTGTCTGCGCTGCCGCTGTGGATGGACTACGCCGCCCGTCTGACCCCCAGCCGGGTCCGGCACCGCATCAAGGCCCTGACCCGGGAGACCGGGCGCCCCCCGCTGGTGATCATCGACTACCTGCAGCTGATGGACACCAACCAGCGAAGCAGCCGCCAGTCGCCCTACGAGCGGGTCTCCGAGATCAGCCGCGAGCTGAAGGTGATTGCCGAGGACACCGGGGCGGTCATCATCTGCTGTGCCCAGCTCAACCGGGGCAGCGAGCACCGTGAGGGCAAGCGCCCGGCCGTGTCGGACCTGCGGGACTCTGGACAGATCGAGCAGGACGCCAGCGTGATCATCCTGCTGCACCGTGAGGACTACTACGAGCCCGCCGGCCCGCACGCGGGCGAAGTCGACCTGATCGTAGGCAAGAACCGCAACGGCGTGACCACGACCGTGACCGTGGCGCACCAGTTGCACTTCGCGCGGATCCGGGACATGGCACGGGAGGATGGCTGAGGTGTTGTAGGTTCTCTGGTTCCGTGTCATTTTCTCGGCCGAAATGTCATGGCGGCGGCAGTTCTGACACGCCTCGGAGAATTGCACGTGAGGGGCGTCACTCGATTGAGTGACGCCCCTTTGTTTCCTCCCGTACGGCCATGCGCCTGGTGCGACTCTCATCGAGGCGGGGGTGGTCGTCCAGCAGGGGGCGAGTCGTGGAGGTCGGGTCGGTCGAGCATGTGACGGTGAGTCACCGTCGCGTCGACGGAGTTGTCGAGGAAAACCGTCCATGGGGCGTGGTGGGTATCTCCGCGCTGTCGCAGGCGGCGCCGTGGCGTACGTTCCGGTGGCATCGCAGGCAGCGGCACTATTCGGGGACGTACTGGGCGGCTACGGTACGCGATCACGTGATCTACGAGTCGCGTCTGGAGTTGGCTCGGCTGCTGCTCGCTGACTTCGACCCGTCAGTACGGCACGTCGTGGCTCAACCATTCCTCGTGAAAGCGCTGGTGCAAGGCAAGATCCGCAAGCACATCCCTGAACCGCCCCCGGAATGTGCGGTTCCTGGCCGGTTACCGCCGGGACTGGCTCTTTCCCGGTGATCTGCTGGATGCAGTGGAGTCGGCCGCCGTCGACGGGATAACGCTCCGCGAGGCCGCGGGCCGTGTCGCGGGGTTCGCCCCAGAGCTTGGTTGCGCGGCGATCTTCCACTCGTTGTGGGCAGGTCGGCTGGTGACGGACCTTCAGAGACCGCTCAGTCCCTCGCATATGCTGCGGGGGGCGGCATGAGCGGAGCGGCCATGCGCCTGGGGTCGGCACGCACTTTCGCTACGACGGCGAGACCGTCGAGGTGGTGGAGATGGCCGCGACGGCGGCGGGCAACGAGGTGGTACTCAAGAATGGGCGCGGCGGCCTGTTGCGGGTCAGCTTGAAGGAGCTGCTTTTCTCTGATCGGGCAGCGATCATTCCTGCTCAGGACGGTCCGGGTGCCGAGGATGAGGAGGAGATCGCTGGGGTCGTGTTGCACGCGAGTACGGCATCCCACTCCGCGACGGCCCGCAGGACTACAAGCCTCGCGGAGCCATCGACCGCGACTGGCTCATCGAACAGTACGTTCACCACCGTCGGACCCTGCCCGACCTCGCCCAGGAGAAGGGCATGAGCACCGCGAACATGGCGAGATGGGCCCACGCCCACAAGATCCCCCTCCGGCCCCGCGGCGGAGCCTCCCATGACGCCGCCCTCCGGGCGGCAGGCCGGGCCGACTGATCGCGCCCCCGATTGCTTTCCTAGGGATCCTAGGCTAAAACTAGAACCTCAAGGATCTTAGGAGGGTGCATGGTGCGGGCCGGGCTGACAGCGGAGCGGGTGACCATTGCGGGCGCAGAGCTGGCGGACGACGTTGGGCTCGACCAGGTGACCATGTCGCAGGTGGCGCGGCGGCTGGGCGTGAAGGACGCGAGCCTCTACACGCACGTCCGCAGCCTGGGGGATCTGCGCGGTCGGATCGCGCTGCTGGCGGCGGACGAGAAGACCATCCGCATCGCGGAGGCGACTGCCGGGCGAGCAGGCAAGGACGCGCTCATCGCGTTTGCGAACGCCTGGCGGGAGTACGCCCACAAGCATCCGGGCCGCTACATGGCAACGCAGACCCCGATCCAGATCGACCCCGAGCTGGCCGCAAAAGCGCCCGGACCACGGCGCGCGGTCGAGCTGACCTACGGCATGCTGCGCGGCTACGGACTGGCCGAGCCGGACCTGACCGACGCGGTCCGGTTGCTTCGCAGCACGTTCCACGGGTTCGTCGCCCTGGAAGCGGCGGGCGGCTTCGCGCACAAGCGTTCGCCACAGCAGTCCTGGATCCGCGCGCTCGACGCCCTGCACACCCTCCTGGAGCACTGGCCCCCGTCCCGAGAAGGAGACTCCTCATGACCGACCCGACCATCGGCAGCCTGCGGGTGAACGGCGCAACCCTGCACTACGAAGTGCGAGGCCAGGGCCCGCTCCTGCTGTTGATCCCCGGAGGGACGGGCGGCGCGGCCTCTTTCGACGGCATCGCCGACGACCTGGCCGCCGAATACACAGTCGCGACCTACGACCCGCGCGGCATGTCCCGCAGCACACTGGACGACCCCGACGCCGAGCAGCAAGTGGCCGAGCACGCCGATGACGCGTTTCGGATGCTGGAACTGCTGTCGCCTGGCGAGGCCGCCCGAGTATTCGGCGCCAGTTCGGGCGCGATCGCTGCCCTGCACCTGCTCACCGCCCACCCCGAACGCATCGCACGCGTTGTGGCGCACGAGCCGCCAGTAGTGGAGGTCCTGCCGGACGCGGCTGAACACCGCGCACTCATCGCACAGGTGCAGGACACGTTCCGCACCCAAGGGCTCATGCCGGCGATGGCCGTGTTCGCTGCGGGCCTCAAGAAGGACGGCGACACCACCGAGCCGGAGGCCGAGCTCAAGCTTCCGCCCCAAGCAGCGGCGCGGGCCGAGCAGACGATAGCCAACCTGCCGTACTTCGTCGGGCGGATCGTGCCCAGCTTCATGTCCTACGCGCCGGACATCCGTCGGCTGGAGGGGCTGTCGGACCGGCTCGTGATCGCCGGTGGCCAGGACTCACGGGGTGAGCTGCCCTACCGCTCGGCGGTTTTCCTGGCCGAGTGTTTTGGCACGGAGCTCCAGCACTTCCCCGGCGGGCACATCGGACTGACCACGCACCCCGCAGAGTTCGGCGAGCTCCTACGGAAGGCCCTCGGAGCCTCGATCTGAATCTCGCATGACCTGGTCAACTCTGTCGGAGGCGGTCGAAGGAAGTGACACGATCCTGAGACACAACTCATCCGTCACTACCTGAGACGGGAGGGAGAACAGCAGGTCACAGCATCGCCATATGACAGCGAACCGGAGAACCTACAGGTGTGGGATCTCAAATCCCGTGGCCGAATCTCACGAACCGTGGCTACCCGATGGCCAATTGGCCACGAATCTGAGACTGGCCGACCAGGGGTCCCGGCGCCATCACCCACAAGGGTGACGGTGCCGCCCTTCTGGCCATCTGAAGCGGGGATCTGCCGCAGTTCTGAGACTGATCAGCTTGGCCACGGCGTGAGACAGCCTCAAGACCAGCGGGTCATGGGCACGCACTTGGCCACGAGCGGCGAGACCCTACATGAGGTGAGCGACTTCCAGGCCATCGATGCCCTGCTCGCCGCCGCGCCGGCCGACCGGACCCAGCTGCCGCCTACCGATGGCCCACGCGTCGGCAGTGGTGGCGTCGAGGTCCAGGCCCTTGTAGGCCAAGGATGCCGGAAGGTGGCCTTGCGGGGTCTGGCTTCTGGTATCCGCTCCCGCACGGCGGTCGGCACCGCTACCGTGGGGGCCATGGCCAGGGAAATCCGCATCGAGATCGATGACGAGCAGTACGCGCAGTTGGAGCGCGAGGCGCACGAGCGGCACGAGGATCCGACCGTGTACGCCGGACGCGTCCTGGCCCAGGAGCTCGACAAGGCCCGGTTCCTCGAGGGCAGCGCCCTCTTCGTCCGCACTCCCGGGGTGCGCGAGGAGTTCGCTCGCCGGTTCGGTCCGGGACCTGGTACCACCGCGTCCGCGGCGTAAGGCGGGCAGCAACGCAGTGGACCTCACGGTAGATCTTCCGTGGCTGATGGAGATCGCTCGCACGCAGTTGGGCGACCCTGACGTGACGGACTGGGGAGCGCTGGAGGCGGCCCGCGCCCGGCATGCCTTCCGTGTCATGGACGAGTTCGTATACCCGCGGCCGCATCACCGGGCTGCCGCTCTCTTCCACTCGCTGGTCCGGGTACCGGTCCTGGAGCACAGCAACGAACTCTTCGGTGCGACGGTCGCAGCTGGCTACCTGCATGCCAGTGGCCTGCCCCTACGGTTCACCGCCAAGGAGGCCGCAGACCTCGCCGATCACGTGTCAGCCGGGAACGTGGACGTGCCCGCCCTGGCCGTGGCTCTGAAGGAGTGGACCGAGCGCGGCTGAGCATAGGCTCCGCCCGGTGAAGACATTGCTGATCATGACGGCCCCTGTGGGGCTGCCCTGTGTTCCCACCCGCCCGTTGCCGCGGCTGCGGTGAGCGGAGCCAGAATGGCGTCCGGCTTCGGCTGTGGCATCAGCGAGGACTCCGCCAGTCTCCACCGGCGTGCCTGCGCCGTCGAAGACTCGTGCCTTACGTCGGGCCGCTCCGATTCGCCCGACCGGGGCCGCTCCACTCCTGAAGCTTGATGCGAAATTCGCATGTCTAATAAGCCTTAGGTGGTAAAATCCTCAGTGTGGGTATGAGTCTCGATGAGCGGGTACGGTCCGCAGTAGCCGCGCTCCTGCACGCGACGGGGGAGTCGCAGACCGATCTCGCCTCGGCCTTGGGAGTGAGCCAGGCCCAGGTGAGCCGCCGTCAGTCCGGCACCGCCGCGTGGAGCCTGACCGACTGCGACGCAGTCGCCTCGCACTACGGCATCGACGTCCTCGACCTGCTGGCGGGGCCGACCCGGGCCGCGGAGTCGCTGCCCGCGGAACGCCGTCGCGGTCCCGGCCGGCACGCGGGCACCGCACGCCCTGTAGCCGTACAGGACGAGGGAGCCCGATGACGAACTTCGACGCGATCGACGCTCTGCTCGCCGGGGCAAAGAAAGAGGTCCCGCTGCCGCCCGCCGAGGAGCGGCGCGCCCTGCGCGAAGGGCTGAGCCTGTCGCGTGCCCAGCTCGCGCAGGCCTTGGGCGTCAGTCCGTCCACGATCGGGGGCTGGGAGTCCGGGCGGGACCCGAGCGGTGAAGTACGGGAGAAATATGCGTACTTCCTCCAGGGAGCGCGGACGAAGTTGGCTACTGCTGCGACTGACGATTCCCTGGCCGAGGAACCGGCGGACGACGCCCCAGCCGAAGCCGTCAACGCTGAGCAGGAGACGGGTCAGGACGGCGTTGACGACGTTGAGGCTCTGTCCGCGCCTCAGCCCTGCGTCCTCTGCGGGCAGCCCGCCTCCCACCAGGTCGCGGGATTCCCGCAACATTTGGAGCCCACCGAGTGCGGCACGGCCGAGGAGACCCAGACGCAGCAGTTCGCGCGGCCGGAGAGACCCGCTCCGCAGAGGGAACCCCGTCCGACAGCTCCCGCCGCAAGGCAGGACAGCCCCGCGGCACGCGGGGTCAAGGTCGTGCCCGTCGGCCGCCGTCTGAAGACCGCCGACACCCCGGACCTGATCGGCTCCGCCGTCGCGGCCGCCCTCGCGTCGCATTCCGGCGACGTGGAAGCGGCGACCGCGGCGCTGGTGAAGCGGGCCATCCCGGACGCGATGACGCTGCTGGACGAGACCCGCAAGGGCGGCCGGTACGACGTTGTCGCCCACCCGTGGCTGCCGGACATCCTGCGCAAGCAGACCTCCCGGGGCGCCGACCAGATCTGGGAGGCCCGGCCCAAGTGGTCACGCGCCGAACTGCCGCCGGGCGAGCACGAGGTGACCGCGCTCGACATCAACGGCGCCTACCTCTCCGCGCTCAAGACGCACCTGCCCATCGGCCAGCTGGAGCACACAGCCGGCAACCATTACGACCGCCGCCGCGCCGGTGTCCACCTGATCACCCCACCCGTCTGGGAGCACGACGCGGTGCTGCCCAACCCGATCGGCAGCCGCGAGGAACCAGGCCCACTGTGGGTCACCGAGCCGACCCTGCGCCTGCTGCTGCGCCTGTCGGGCCCGAAGTACGGGCTGTGCGACCCGCCGGAGATCCACGAGTCCTGGACGTCGGGGGCTACGGAGGGCCTGCTGGAGAAGTTCCGCATCGCTCTCAAAGACGCCCGGGAGCGGGCGATCGCCGAGGACGACGAAGTGACGCTGGAGTACGTCAAGGCCATGTACTCGAAGTTCGTCTCCACTATGGGGGAGTCGAACTACAACCGGGAGCTGTACCGCACCGACTGGATGCACCTGATCCGCTCCCAGGCCTTCGTGAACCTGTGGTGGAAGGCCCACCGCGCTTACGACGAGGGATTGATGGTCGTCCGCGCGATGGGCACCGACGAACTGCACGTGATCGGCGACTGGCGCGCCGTGTTCCCCGAGGGACGTGGCGTCACCGAGGTGAAGGTCAAGGATGCCTACACCGTCGGCACCCCCACCATCACGGCGGCCCGCCACACCACTGCGCGTCGGGAGCTCCCGGCGTCAAGCACCGGCATGGCAGCGGCTGGCGCCTGGAAGCCCAGGCCTGCGGCCGGCATGCAGGCCGCAAGGGCTGCACTGCCTACTGGCCCTGAACAACGCGGCGGCACCCCCGGACCAACGACCGACTGATCCATTTGAGCGAAGCTGCGCAGCCATCACTGCGGGCATGCGTTGCACAGGGCACGAGCAGATCCACCAAGCTGGGTGCCCTGCTGCTTGTCGGCGCCCTGGCCCTGGCTGGTACCGCAAAAGCAATGGCGGCGCGGTGCATCTGCGATCGGACCGGGCCCAAGTCCCCTCACGTGCACCGCTGAAGCCGGGAACCGACTTCTACGCCGAAGCAGCATTGCGCGAACTCGAGGAGCGCGCGACCGAACTGGCCCAGCAACTCCACGCCACGGTCGAACTGCGACGCCGCATGCGAAATGACTTGGACCGAGCACGACAGCGAGCCGCACAGGCAGACCACGCTGCGCAAGAGGCACGCCATGCTGCGGAGACGGCGCGAGCCCGTGCCGAGCGCTTGACTCTGTGAGGTCTGCGTCCCCGCGGGATGCCGGGGGCCATGAGTTCCCTGACCAGGCCGCATGCCGAGTGCGTCCGGTCCCTCGAACCTCGTGAGCCAGCGGTCTGCCTCACAGCGAACGTGGGGGTGGTTGGATCGCGTAAGTTGAGCAAGTGGTTGTGCAGTTTCCCAATGGAGCGTCATCGTGACAGCGAGGCGCTGACGCGCAGGCTGAGGAGAGACGGGGTGCCAGAGAGAAATGTCGAGTTCGGCAAATATGGGGCTCGGGGTATCAAAGGGCACGAAGCCGTAGCCAGGCAGCTGGACAGGCTCGCTAGCTTCGTGGCGACCCCGATCACCGTACGCCGGGGCCTGCTCGCACGGCTCCACTACCTCACTCGTACCAGTCATGCCCAGCAGGCGGCTCGTGAGGCCGGCCTTACCGTCACGGACCGCACCCTCAAAGCGTGGCTCGGCGGCGAGCGCAACCCATCGAAAAAGAACCTCGAGCGTATCGAGACCGCGTACCGGACGGTGCGCCGGCACAACGTCGCACGCTACCTGCTCGCCCGCCTCAACCGTGAAGGCCGCGGAACCCGTGTCGAGTTCCACCCGCTCAACCAGTCCCAGGTCAACCGGCCTCGCCAGCGAGTGGTTTCCTATCGCACACTCAACGTCCGGCACTGGGACCGCATCGTCGAGGCGTGGGCCAACGACGACGAGGCGGCCCTGGACGATGCCTGGATCACCGATGCGGTCGTGGACCTCGGCTCGGAGTGGGGCCAGTACGAGTACGTCACCAACGTCGGGTTCGCCGCCTGAATCAAGAGAAGACCTACGAAACCTGAAGTGCTCCGGGTCTGATGGAGGCTCGATTCCCTGAGAGGATCGAGTCATGGCCCGTCCGTCCCCTTACCCTGCCGAGCTTCGTGAGCGTGCGGTGCGCATGGTCGCGGAGATCCGCCCCAACTACCCAACTGAGTGGGCAGCGATGAAGGCAGTCGCTGCCAAGCTGGGGATCGGTTCCGCCGAGGCGGTGCGGACGTGGGTCCGCAAGGCCGAAGTCGGCGCCGGCCAGCGTCCTGGGGTGACCTCAGAGGAGGCCGCGGAGATCAAGCGGCTGAAGGCCGAGAACGCCGAGCTGCGCCGGGCCAACGAGATCCTCAAGGCGGCCTCGGCTTTCTTCGCGGCCGAGCTCGACCGGCCGTCGAAGCGCTCGTAGCGTTCATCGACGCCCATCGGCAGGTGTTCGGAGTCGAGCTGATCTGCAAAGTCCTGACCAGCCACGAACTGAAGATCGCGATGAGCACCTACTACGCCGATCAGCCGTGTCCACACGGACAACTTCGGTGTGTACGGAGTGCGGAAGGTCTGGCGGCAGCTGCACCGCGAGGGCATACCCGTGGCCCGCTGCACGGTCGCCCGGCTGATGCGCGAGCTGGGCCTTCCCGACGCGGGAAGAAGATCCGCACCACCATCCGCGACGACGGCCACGAGCGGGCCACCGACCTGCTTAGACGAGACTTCACCTCATCCCGCCGAACGAGCGGTGGGTCGCCGACTTCACCTATGTCGCCACTTGGTCCGGCATCGTCTACGTCGCCTTTGTCGTGGACGTGGTCTCCCGAGCGATCGTCGGCTGGTCGGCCGCCACCAGCAAGCGGGCCAAGCTCGTCCTCGACGCCCTCGACATGGCCCTGTGGCGCCGCGACCGGGCTGGCATCCCCGCAGGTCCCGGGCTCATTCATCACTCGGACGCGGGCAGTCAGGAAACATCCCGCCCCACGAACACGAGACCAACCACTACGCGCGACACCAGCCCCAACCGACGGCTGGAGCCAACGCAGAGAGCCTCCACCGATCCCGGAGCGGTTCATGGACCGAAGTGCCTTCTTAGCCGGGCAGTTGTAGACCTATTGCCGGTCGGTTCCCCGCTTCTGGGTGACGCTGAATGCGCCAGCCAAGAAAGTTGAGGGCCTCGTCGATGTGCGTGATCAGCGTCTTCTCCTCCGACAGCCGCAGGCCGACGGTGGAGAGGACCTCCGCCACTTCGGGATGGAGCGCTTCCGCGTGAGCACGGGTGCCCGAGACCAGAATGACGAAGTCGTCCGCGTACCGGATCAGCCGGTAGTCGGCCAACCCCTTCTGGCGCCGGGTGAACCGTCGCTTCGGACTGGTCAGCGGGCCGCCCTCTGAGGTCCACTGGCAACCCTCACACGTGTGTCGAATGGGAGTGATCGGTTGGCGAACAGGCCGAGGTCGCCAGACAGGTGGCTGATCAGCCGTTCAATACGTGTGCACACCAGGTATGGTTGGTCCGAGACACCCTAGGTATGCACTTAGGGATACTTCGCACTCTTGTGGTGTTTGCCCGCCGATGTGGTCGATTGGTGTGCTACGTACAACAGTGCCGTGAATGTAACAGCGAACCGTCTGACATTCCTACCTCATGACGGACAGAAGGAGTCTTCGATGACAGAGAACGAGCGCTCGCGTCGGCTCGGCACCGATCGCCGCCGTTTCCTGGGTTTCGCGGCGGCTGGTGTCGTCGCCAGTCAAGTTGGTCTGTCGGGCCAGGCTCGGGCGGCCACCGCCGATCACGCGGCATCGACGGGTGCCGGTACCGCGGCCAAGTGGGCGCCGCGGCCCGGCTCAGGCGTCCGTCCTTTCCATATCGAGGTCCAGCAGAAGGAGATCAACGAGCTTCGGCGGCGAATCAAGGAGACCCGCTGGCCGGACCGGGAGACCGTCAGGGACCGGTCTCAGGGCGCGCAACTGGACAAGATGCGGCCGTTGGTGGACTACTGGGGTACCAAGTACAACTGGCGCAACCTAGAGACGCGCCTCAATGCCCTGCCGCAGTACATCACGGAGATCGACGGGCTGGATATCCAGTTCGCGCACATCCGTTCCCCGCATGCCGACGCCATGCCGATGCTGATGACGCACGGCTGGCCCGGGTCGATCGTCGAGTTGCTGAAGATCATCGATCCGCTGACCAACCCCACGGCACACGGCGGGCATGCCTCGGACGCCTTCCACTTGGTGCTGCCGACCTTGCCCGGCTACGGCTTCTCGGGCAACCCGACCAAGAGCGGGTGGGATTCCGCCCGCACGGCGCGCGCGTTCCACGAGCTGATGCTACGGCTCGACTACCCGGAGTACGTCTCCCAGGGCGGCGACTGGGGTGCAATCATCTCGGAGGTGCTGGCGGTCCAGCAGCCAAAGGGGCTGCTGGGGATCCACGTCAACATGCCCGGTACTGTGCCGGACAACATCCTGCGGCATCTGCTCAACTTTGATCCGGCTCCGGCGAACCTGTCGGCGGATGAGACGAGGGCTTACAACCGACTGCTTCACTTCTACCGCGACGGCTTCGGGTACGCGGCGATGATGAACCAGAGCCCGCAGACGATCGGCTACGCCCTGGCGGACTCCCCAGTAGCCATGGCGGCGTATTACTACGACAAGTTCGCGGAGTGGACGGACTCCGACGGAGAACCTGAGAAGCTCTTCACGTACGACGAGATGCTCGACGCTATCTCGCTGTACTGGCTGACCAACACCGGGGCGTCGTCGTCACGGCTGTACTGGGAAGGCGCACAGGCCGGCGGCGGACCGTTCAACGCCATTCCCATTCCGAAGCTTCCGGTTGCGGTGACGGTCTTCCCCGGTGAGATCTACCCCGCGCCGCGTAGCTGGGGTGAGCAGACCTTCGGCAACATCATCCACTGGAACGAGGTGGACAAGGGCGGTCACTTCGCCGCCTGGGAACAGCCGAAGATCCTGACCGAGGAACTCCGCACCGCCTTCCGGGTGCTGCGGTAGAACGGCACGGGTGTCTGGGGCTGCGAGCACATCGCCGCCCCACACTCGGTCGCTGGCTGTAGCATTCTTTAGTTGTTCGTCGGGTTGATT
Source organism: Streptomyces sp. NPDC001292 (assembly GCF_042896465.1). Classification (NCBI taxonomy): domain Bacteria; kingdom Bacillati; phylum Actinomycetota; class Actinomycetes; order Kitasatosporales; family Streptomycetaceae; genus Streptomyces; species Streptomyces sp. NPDC001292. The sequence continues at coordinate 44,440 of NZ_JBIAXG010000043.1, read as the reverse complement.
CCGGTCACTCTTGACATGCTCCCTGGCCTGAAGTCCAGGGATTCCGGCCTGGGTCGTCTGACCCTTCTGGGGGCTTCCTGCTTCAACGCGCTGTGCCGGGACTTTCATCCTGGTCTTACCGGCGCTCCACGAGGCGTTTGGTGTCTCGGCCCGCCCGGCGGCGACAACACGGCGTTCTTCGAAGAGGACGTCGCGTGCTGCGTTGTGGTCGCGGTTGTGCACGGTGCCGCACTCTCCGCATGTCCACTGCCGGACGTGCAGAGGCTTGGGGGTCGCACTCCGCAGACCGAGCAGACCTGAGAGGACGGGAAGGCCCGGTCCACCTTGGCGAAGGTGCGGCCGTGCTTGATGGCCTTGTACTGCAGCATGCCGACGAACGCGGACCATCCCGCGTCGTGTACGGACTTGGCGAGCCGGGTGCGCCCCAGGGGGATGGGCAGGTTGACCATGAAGGCCCACCGCCAGGACAACTGGTCGGTGAAGACACCGCCGAGCAGAGGGGGCCGACGATGCTGGCGTCACCGTAGACCGCCCCGAACACGCCCTGGTAGCAGCCGCGTTCGCGGCGAGCGACGATGTCACCGACCAGAGCGAAAGGCAGCACGATCATTCCACCGCCGCCCATACCCTGCAGCACGCGGGCGCCGATCAGCTCGGGCAGGTTCTGGGCCAGATCGCAGGCCACCGAGGCGATCAGGAAGAGGGTGATCGAGGCCAGGTACAGGCGCTTGCGGCCGAACAGCGATGTTACCGCCGTCGACGCCAGCAGATACGCGGCGCCGACCACGCTATGTCGTCGAAGCCGTCCAGGTTTCCTGCGAGAGCCGTCGACACGATCGTATTAGAGCAGCCGGGCCAGCAGACCGGGCTTTACGTGATCGGGGTGGCGACGAAGCCGGCGAGTGCACGCTCACGACGCCTACCCCACCGCGTGAAGCCCAACGTCCATACGGATATCGCATTGCGTCTCGGTGCGGAGCGGACGGGGAATCCGATCCGCCGGTTCGGCGGTCGGTGCGGGTGTCTGTTCTACAGGCCTAGGTCGAGGGCCAGGCACGAGTAGTACTTCCAGGAGCCTTCGGGGTCGTACGAGCCCTTCGTGTCACCCGGGGCGGCATCCACCTCTTCGGTCATGTCCTCGAAGCGGATGCGCTCGGGGAGCCGGCCGTACCGTGCGTGCCGCAGTTCCGCGGCGGCGGCGTCCGTGGTGAGTTCCTTGTTCATGGCCATGCTCCACTTCGTAGCTCGTGGATCGCGCCCTACTTGTTGCCTGGGACGACTACCAGCATGCCTCTCCTTGCGTCACCAGTCAAGGCGGTGATTCAAGAATGTGTGCGACGCGGGTTCCCGTACCCTCCACCGGCACGTACTGTTGTGGCCGACCGGCCGTCACATGCTTCCCGGGCCACCTTCCACCCTGTCAACTCCTCCTTGCTCAAGCGCAGTTGTAGTCAACTCGGCTGTGGGCGGCCAAACACTGCCGAACATGCTGAAGCTTCAGCGGACGTGTCTTACGTGTGAGTACAGTCACGCGTGTCTAGCAAGACGCCTTTCTCCATCGAGACCCTCAAGGAGAGGTGTTACCACCACTGTGCGTTTGTTTGGCACATCTCGCGAGAAGTGGAGCAGCAGCCTTCCAGTGGGCTAGGTGTTCTGTCTACGGAGGTTGGTGACAGCGATCACTGGCCTGTGATCTTGAAATGGGTGAGGGCCTTCTGGCTCGGTGTGGATTGCGACATCTGCACCGGCGACCAGAAAGGCCCTCATGCCGCACCGTAACGCACCGCTGACCGAGACCGGCCGTAATCAGCGGCCACCGGACCTCCCCATGCGTGTGCTGCTCGAAGTGCCGGTGGCCAGCATGGCCGGCCGCCTGGCCGCCCGACGGCTCACAACCACTGGTGGATCGCCGCGACGTGAACCGTCGCCTCGTACCGAACCGCGAGCTTGTCGAATCGGGTGGCCACTGCCCGGTGCTGCTTGAGACGGCTGATCCCGCACTCGACCGCATGGCGCTCGCGATAGTCGATCTTGTCGAACTTCGGCGGTCGGCCGCCTCGTGAACCACGCTTCTTGCGGTTGCGGACTTGATCGGCCTTCTCCGGGATCGTGCATCCGATGCCGCGTCTGCGTAGGTAGGCGCGGTTCGCGCGGGAGCCGTAGGCCTAATAGGCACTGTGGATTGGCAGTTGTCAGTCCTGGCAGGGGCCGGGCGAGACGTCTGGACTGTATGCAGCGCCTGGGAGTGCTTCGACAAGAGGGACGCATGCACGGCCTCTGCCGATTCGAGCTCGGCCGCCATACCGTGCCGTGGTTCGAGCCGTTCCCAGGAACACCTCCCGATCAGCTGGAGCCGTGGAGCTCTTCACGAGAGCGAGAACCCTGGACACTGCTGGGGCCACGGACGGCTGATGGGGTGGTGCGCCCATGAGCGCTTCTATTAGGTCGCCGGGTGGTCCTGCCACGGCCCGACACGGACGGACAGGGAAGGCCCGAAAGGAGCGCGCGGTGCACGTGACCTGCGGAATCGACTGGGCTGAGGATCACCACGACGTTGCCGTGGTCGATCAGGACGCCCGACTGCTCGGCAAGCTCAGGATCGGCGACGACGCAGCGGGCCTCCAGGACCTGCTTCGGTTGCTTGCCGAGCACGGTGACAGCCCGGACGATCCGATCCCGGTCGCGATCGCGATTGAGATATCTCACGGACTTCTCGTGGCCTGTCTGCGGGCCTCTGTCCGCCGGGTGTATGCGATCAACCCGATGGCTGTCGCACGCTACCGCGACCGGCACGTCGTCTCCGGCAAGAAGTCCGACCATCAGGACGCCGTTGTCCTGGCGAACATCCTGCGGACCGACGCCGAGCTGCATCGGCCGTTGCCGGACGACTCTGACCTGGCCAGGGCGATTGCCGTCCTCGCCAGGGCCCAGCAGGACGCGGTCTGGGACCGCACCCGGGCCCACAACCGGCTCCGCTCGCACCTGCGTGAGTACTACCCAGCGATCCTTGAGGCGTTCGCCGACAAGCGGGAACGGCTGCTGGCGCGTGAAGCCCGCGCGATCCTGGCGATCGCGCCCACTCCGGCCGAGGCCGCCCGGCTCACCCGAAGCAGGCTCAGAGCCGCTGTCACGCGGGCCGGCCGTCAACGTCGGGTCGAGGCCGAGACAGACCGGCTCCTCGAAGTGCTCCGTCGCCCCCGGCTTCGCCAGCCAGCCTTGATCGAGAAGGCGATGGGGCATCAGACGCGCGCACTGCTGGCCCAGCTCGAGACGGCCTGCCGGGCCTGTGACGAGCTGGCGCACGACACCGAAGAACTCTTTCTGCAGCATCCCGACGCGGAGATCATCACGAGCTTCCCCGGACTTGCCGTGCTCACCGGTGCTCGGATACTCGCGAAGATCGGTGACGACCGCTCTCGGTTCGCCACGGCCCGAGACCTGAAGGCCTACGCCGGAAGCGCTCCCGTGACGAGGGAATCGGGCAAGAGCCGTCGCGTCAGCCACCGCCGGATCAAGGACAGCCGCCTGGCCGCGGCCGGCCGGCACTGGGCGTTCGCCGCACTCACCGCTTCACTCGGAGCCCACTCTCACTACAACCGCCGACGGGAAGCCGGCGACCGCTACCACGCGGCCCTCCGCGACCTGTTCAACCGCATGATCGGCCAGCTCCATCACTGCCTGACCACCCGCCAGAAATTCGACGAAGCGGTCGCCTTCGCCCCACCGGCACAGCCATCGCTCGCAACAGTTGCTTGACCCCATAGCTGCATGGGGTGTCTTGTCCGCCCGGACCTTGTCCGCCCGGACCTTGTCCGGCCGGGATCGCAGCCGGCCAGGACCGGTCCGAGGCACCCGGATGGCCTCCAGGACTGGCTGGAACTGCGGGCTGTCGTGCCGGTGCCCGGCGGTGACGACCAGCGACAACGGCCTCTGACCCTGCTCGCAGGCCAGGTGGAGCTTCGTGGTGAACCCACCCCTTGACCGGCCCAGCCCGTGGTCGTCGGGCTCGATGGCGACACCACCAGGCGCCTCCTTCTGCCCCGCGTCGTCCCGGCGAGCACCGGCCGCATGCTGGTGAGCACGACAGATCGTGGAATTGACGTTGACCTCCCACATGATCAGCCCGGCCTCATCGGCCCGCGCCTGTAACAGCGTCAGCAGCCGGGCCCACGCCCCCTGCCGCTGCCATCGCCGGAACAACCCGTACACGGTCTGCCAGGGCCCGTACTCAGGCGGCAGGTCACGCCACGCATCCGTTACGTTGGTGCGCGATGGCTGCGGCGACAACCGCGTTGTCCGCGTGGCGGGTCAGGGGCCGGCCGTGGAGTCCCAGGGTTATTCGCTGGACCTAGATTTCTTTCGTGGTAAAGTACCCGGCATGCTTATCGAGGTTGACAGACTGTAGCCGCCGGGCGTCGACGACGCTATCGGCCTGTGCCACTGACTCCGCTCCGCTATGGCCCGGACGTGTATACGCGCGCGATTACACCTTCCGCGGTTGAATGTGCATATCCTGGCGCACCTTTGGCTCGGTGCGCCTCACATTCCTTTTTGGCCTCCTGCCGGAGTACACCGAATCAACCTCCCCTCGTGGCGCGTTCACAGCATGCACTGACTCCTTTCAACGAGGTAGAAATTTTTTTCAAGCCGTGATTCCTCCGGTCCGGAATCGGACCGGCATGGCTGACGTCGTTCGAGGAATGCAATGTGCAGTCCGTCCTGTGCGATTCCGTCCTGCGTTTCCCGTCGTCATGCGTCTGACAGCGCCCATTCTTTCGAGGACTTCCTCTCGTCAGCACGATGCATGGTCCGCCGGGAGAGATCACGTGGAAGATTGTGAGCATCACTTCATGCCAAAACAGAACCATGCGAACTTGAGTGGCCGGGCTCGACGGTCCCGCGTTGCACTCGCCAACCCTCCCCCCGGTACCCGACTTGCGCGCATCCGGGAGTATCTCGAATCGATGGGCGTGCCCGATTTCCGCTACCGGCAGTTCGTGAGCGCCCTTCGCCGCGCAGAAGCCGAGACCTTCGACACCGTTCGCGAGTTGCCCGCCGAACTCAGGGCGGGACTCACCGAGAATTTCGGGCCGCGCATACTTCCTATCGTGCCGGTCGCCCGCCAAGCAGAGGACCAGGTCGAAAAGGTCGTCTTCGAGTCGGACCCGGGAACCCGTTTCGAGACCGTTCTCTCCCGCTACAGGGCCGGATGGTCCTCGCTCTGTGTGTCGTCCCAGGCCGGATGCGGGCTGGGCTGCACCTTCTGCGCCACGGCCGCCGTCGGCCTCGCCAGGAACCTGACGGCCGACGAGATCTACGCACAGGTCGTACACCCACACTGGCGACTGCACGACAAGGGTCTGCCGGAGAGCGTGGCGTTCATGGGCATGGGCGAGGCGCTGGCCAACCCACATGTGTTCGATGCACTGTACCTGCTTTCGGGAACCGGTTACGGGGGACTATCGCAACGCCGGATCACCGTTTCCACTGTGGGCTTCGCGCCCAATCTGTCCAGGCTCACCAAGGAATACCCACAGGTCACGATCACGCTGTCCGTGCATTCACCGTTCACGGACGAACGTGCGCAACTGATTCCGCTGGAGAAGAGGTTCCCCCTTGCCGAGAACCTGGCGATTCTGGATGAGCACGCGGGCACGGCACACCGCAAGATCTACCTCGCGTATCTGCTGATCGCCGGCGTCAACGACACCGCAGAGCACTTGCATAAGCTTGCCCGACTCGTAGCGTCGCGATCCCGCCCGGAACTTTTCCATGTGAGCGTGATCCGGTACAACCAGGCCCTGGGCGCAGATCCCGCCTACCAGGCACCCTCGAAGGCACATGTCAGTCAGTTCGTCGAAGGCTTGCGCAAACGTGGCATCCACGCCACCAGACGACGCCAACTCGGCTCGTCCATCGATGCCGCCTGCGGCCAACTGCACGCTCGTTACGCCGCCTCCGCCCCTCCTGGCGGCCCCCTCACCGGTCTTCCACCGATGAGTCCCGCCGAGGACCGACTGCTGCAGATCGGGCGGCCGGGCCGGTCAGAGTCTCGTCGGACGGCAATCGGCTGAAGCGCGGAACGAGGCGTCGGTACGACGACCGGAGACGCGCGCTTCCGACCCGGCGTCGGCCGTCCGCATCATGCACAGCACAACGGCCGTCGTTGGTTCATGTCCCACCCCGGCACCCGAGATGATCGCCCCACAGTCCTGGAGGACGTATGAACAACCATCGTGACCGAGGTCAGCGCACGGTCCCGCCCGTGCCCTTCGACCCAGAACTGAACCCCATCCTGGAGAAACTGGGAGCCCCGCACGAGAACGCGCCGGTGACGGCTGACGACATCCCCCGGTGGCGTGCACAACTCGCAACGGCAGACCCTTCACTCGATCAGCTGCGCGACCATGGCAGGTTCGAGATCCAAGAGTTCCTCGCGCCTGGTCCGGACGGAGCGCCAGACGTCTCACTCCTCGTCGCACGCCCCACCGGCCTGCGCCAACAGGCGCCCGTTGTCTACCACATGCACGGCGGAGGCATGATCGGCGGACTCAACCGCACCGGCATGCAGACGATCCTCCAAGAGTGGGCTGAGCCCCTCGAACTGGCCGTTGTGTCTGTCGGCTATCGGCTAGCACCTGAACACCCGTACCCAGCGGCGATCGAGGACTGCTATGCCGGGTTGGTGTGGCTCGCCCGACACGCCGGGACACTCGGCATGGACCCCCAACGCGTCATCACCATCGGCGGCAGCGCCGGCGGGGGCCTCACTGCTGCCTTGGCCCTTATGACCCGCGACCGGAAGGGTCCCGGAATCCTTGGCCAGTTGTTGATGTGTCCCATGCTCGATGACCGCAACGACAGCTTCTCGGCCCACCAGATGACCGGCCTGGGCGTGTGGGACCGCCACGCCAATGACCTGGGCTGGACCGCTCTTCTTGGCAAGGACAGGGGCAGCTCGCAGGTCTCGTGCTACGCCGCGCCCGCCCGCGCAGCGGACCTGTCCCAGTTGCCGCCCGCCTATATCGACGTCGGTGCTGCAGAAACCTTTCGCGACGAATGCATCCAGTACGCGACGCGCATCTGGCAAGCCGGCGGAGATGCTGAACTGCACGTCTGGTCAGGTGGGTTCCACGGCTTCGATCAACTGGCACCACACACCGAAGTTTCCAGAGACGCCCACCGGACCCGCTTCCGTTGGCTCTGCCGTCTGCTGAGCCGCGAGGTCCGCCAGGCGTCTTGACCGGGCCCCTCCGCAGCCGCTGCCTCGCGACCACTTGGCGAACGACGCGGCCGCGGCCAGGTCGTGTCTCGCCGATGTGGTGTAGCAGCGATCACGGCGAAGGTACAGGTCACGTGCCCAATCAGCCTGCACGACGCCCTTGCCGACCTGACGGGCATCAGGTCAGAGAATAGCCTCGGAGAAGGTCGCGTCAAGGTCGACCAGCACCGCGCAATGACCACTTGGCGGGACACCATCCGCGGCAAGGCCGCCCGCTGCTCGTCGAGCACCGCCGGGTCGTCGGCGAAGTCGCGGGCGAGGGCGAGTTCGTGCTCACGGTCGGCGACGGCGAAGTGCAGCTACTCGCGCGCTCGCGGATGCCGCTGAGGTTGCCGGGCAGGCGGCGCTGATCCGCTGCAGGCGGAGGCCGGGAAGCTGGCGGGGTGGGGTGTGCGGGTGGGAGTTAGGGTGTTGGTCGAAGCGGGCTAACGCGCACGGCAACCCCAACGCCATTGTGCTGCAGGTGCCGACGCATGCGGCCATCACCGCACCGAAGCAGAAGGCCGTTTCCGCATGACTGCGGAAACGGCCTTCGAGTGCGCCGGCGTCGGCCGGGATGGTGACATGGCATACCTCGCCCCCTCTTGGATGCGGGTCGCGCAGGCTGCTCAGCTCACGGGCACCAGTCTGGCGACCGCGCGGTCCCATTCGGCGACCAGGTCGACACCGCCAGGCTCGCGAAGCCACTGCTCCTCGAGCCCCCCCATGACGGCCAGTAGCTGGCGCGCGGTGGACCGGGGTTCCTCGACCTGCCCGGTGAAGGCACGAGTGAGGAAGTCGAGGACGCGCTGTCTACCTCTCATCTGGAGGGGCCGCTCCCGCCCATTGTGGAGACGTCGTCCGATCCGCTGGCGCGTGTGTTGCGGGGGGCCGGGCCGCTGGTGGTCGATCCCGGCGTGATGACCTCGGTGGAAGACGGCAGCGCCCTGCATGCGGCGCAGGTCGCGTTGTTCTCTGAGCTGGGTGCCCGTTCGGCGGTGATCGCGCCGCTGCGGGCGCGGCGGCAGATGTTCGGGGCCCTGACCTTGGCCAGGAGCGGGGATGCCTTCGCGCTCACTGAGAATGATCTGGCTCTGGTGGAGGATCTGGCGCACCGCACGGCTCTGGCGATGGACAACAGCCGCCTGTACGCCTCGGTACAGAGCACCGCCGAGCATTTGCAGCGGTCCCTGCTGCCGGCGCTGCCGGATGTAGCCCCGCTGGGTATCGCCGCTCGGTATGTGCCGGCCCGCGCGGCGGTGGAGGTGGGCGGGGACTGGTACGACTGCTTCCCGCTTCCGGACGGCACGACGGCACTGATCATCGGCGATGTCACCGGCCACGATCTGCCCGCGGCGGTCACCATGGGAAAGCTGCGCAACATGTTGCGCGCGCTGGTCTGCGACCGGCTCGAACCGCCGGGCGACATCCTGCGTCGCCTGGACGTGATCAGCCACCCTTTACGGCGGGCACACTGCGACCTGCATCTACGCCCTTCTCGAACCCGGATCGCACCACAGCTGGCAGCTGAAATGCGCCAACGCCGGCCATCCACCGCCACTGCTGGTGTCGCACGACGGTGACACTCGCTACCTGACCACCGGCCACAGCGTCCTGCTCGGCATCGAACCCGACACGCCACGGCCCAGCAGCACCCACACCCTTGCGCCGGATTCCACCTTGCTGCTCTACACCGACGGCCTGATCGAACGCCCCGGCGAAGACCTCGACCGCGGTCTCGCCCGGCTGCGTCAGCACGCCGCAGCCCTGACCCGCGAACCGCTGGCGGTCTTCTGTGACGAGCTCCTCGCCGGCCTGGTCCATGGCGGTAACGACGACATCGCCCTCCTCGCGGTCCGCCTCCCGCCCCACGACCTGAACCCCCCGGCCGAGGAGCGGCCCTGACGCCGGGTTCTTACCGGACCTGATGCGCTCAGCCGGGCGTGCCGACTCGTCGGTGCGCGCTGACGAGCGGGCGACGGCGGTCACCTCGCGGGCCCCGAGGCGCAGGGCGGACAGCGTCGCGGCGGTCGCGAGTCCGCCCTGCGCCTGCACGTCGTCGGCTACGCGGCGGGGGTGAGTTCGGCGCGGCCGAACAGCAGCGCGTAGCCGGAGGGGAGCCGGCGCAGGATGCGGGTGATGAGGTCGGGGCCGGCGTAGGCCGCGACGGCGGAGAAGACGGATCCGGTGTCCCAGCGGGTGGTGGCCTGGGAGGCGCCGGTGCGGGCGGCGAGGTCCTTGACGAAGGCCCAGCCACCCAGCGGCTGGGTGTCAGGGATCTGGGCGGTGAGGATGCGTGCGGCTTCGAGGGGCAGGCGGGCGGCCAGTTCGACGCGTTCGTCGCCGGTCAGCTGGCGTCCCAGGCCCGCGAGGACGAGGCGGACGGCTTCCTCGGCCTTCTCACGGGTGGGGTAGGCGCCTTCGTAGCGGACCTTCTCCAGCAGGTGCTCGTACGCCCTCCCGTAGGGCTGCTGGAGCGGTGCGCTCTGGTCGGACATCACTGCGGTGGTTGCCTTTCTGTCACCAGGGTCGTGGTGGCCGGTGTGCGGTCACCGGGGATGGGTGGTCAGGTGGGCTGGGGACGGCCGAAGAGGAGGTCGTAGCCCGCGGGGAGCTGGAGCAGGATCTCCTTGAGGAGGTCGTCGTCGGCGGCGTCAGCGACCGTGGACAGGACGGCGCTGACGTCCCAGGCCGCGGTCTGGTCGGTGGCCCCTTCGATCCAGGCCGCGGCCGCGCGCACGAACCGCTCCGGGGACAGCGGCTCGGCGCTCTGCAGCGGGTTGAGCAGGATCAGGGCGAAGTCCTCCGGCAGACGCGCCGCGAGCTGGGCGCGTACCTGGCCGACCAGGTGTGCGCCCAGCAGGGCGAGCACCACGCGGGCCGCGCGTTCGGCTTCGTGCAGGGTGTCGTATTCGCCGCGTTCCTTCACATGGTCGAGGAACGCTTCCCGCCGCACCGTCACGTCGGCCGTCACCCCTTCCTCAGGTCCACGGGGCGCGGAGGACGGGCGAGGAGGAGATCAGGTGGATGCCCGTCCTCCGCCGCTGTTCAGCCCTCGTCTGTCCGGCTCAGCCGGAGATCTCCTTGCGGCCGGATCCGACGCCGATGGCGATCTTGCGGGGCTTGGCGCGCTCGGCGATCGGGATGCGCAGGGTGAGCACGCCTGCGTCGTAGTCGGCCTGGATGTGCTCGGTGTCCAGCGTGTCGGCCAGCACGATCTGGCGGGAGAAGACGCCCAGCGACCGTTCCGACAGCTCCATCTGCACGTCGTCGGCCTTCGTCACGGGCCGGCGCTCGGCCTTGACGGTCAGCATGTTGCGTTCGACGTCGATGTCGATCGCGTCCGCGCTGACACCGGGGATGTCGAAGGCCACCACGTACTGGGCGCCCTCGCGGTAGGCGTCCATCGGCATCGGGGACGGCCTCGACCAGGTGCCCGGGCCCATCAGCTGCTGGGCCAGCCGGTCCAGCTCACGGAAGGGCTCGGTGCGCATCAACATCGGAAAACACCTCCAGGAAGTTCGGGCAGTTGCTGCCAATGCCGTTGTAACATGTCATCCAATAGATGACAAACATGGTGTCGTCAAAGTGATGACGACAGGGAGGTGCCCGTTGACCCCGGCCGACCAGCCGACCCCGACCAGCACTGACGCCCACAGTCCGGCGTCCTTTCTCGCCGCCGCTGCGGCCCTTGCCGCCATAGACGACGCCCTGCGCGATGCCCAGCACGAGACCCCCGACGCCGTCGGCCCCGGTCCCGAGCAGGCACTGGCCTCCCTGATGCTGCTGCGGCAGGTGCGCGAGCAACTCGCCGGCTGGGAGACCGGCCTGATCGAAACCGCCCGCGAGGCGGGCGCCAGGTGGGCCGACCTCGCCCGCCCCCTCGGCGTCGCCAGCCGCCAGGCCGCCGAACGCCGCTACCTGCGCGGCCGCCCCGGCGCCGTCGGCACCACCGGCGAGCAGCGCGTGACGGCCACCCGCCAGGCCAGGGCCGCCGAACGCGCCACTGCTACCTGGGCCCGCGCCAACGCCGCCGACCTGCGCCGCCTCGCCGGACAGATCACCGCCCTCGCCCACCTCGCGCCCGAAGCGCGCTCAGCCCAGGCCGCCCTGCATGCCGCCCTCGGCGCCACCGACGCCGCCGAGCTCATTGCCCCCCTGACCGGCATGCGCCCCTACCTCGATGCCCACCACACCGACCTCGTCAAATGCCTGGACGCCCTCGAGGACCAGCTCACGACGACAGCAGCTGACGATGACTGACTCCCATCACAGAGAGTCACAAAATGCGGGTGCAGCCCGGGCCGCCCCGAACCATGCCGACGGCGGGCAACGATCCGTCTCGGCCCGAGTCCAATCCGTTCATGACGTTCCCACAGAAAGAGACCCACATGGGTAGCAGTGTCGAGACGCTGGAATTTCAGGCCGAGACCCGCCAGTTGCTCCGACTGGTGATTCACTCGATCTACTCGAACAAGGACATCTTCTTGCGCGAGCTGATCTCGAACGCCTCCGACGCACTGGACAAGCTGAGGCTGGAATCGCTGACCGACTCCAGCCTCGTCGCGATCGACACCACCGACCTGCACATCTCGTTGGAGGTCGACAAGGACGCCCGCACATTGACCGTCCGTGACAACGGGATCGGCATGACCCGGGATGATCTCGTGGAGCTGATCGGCACGATCGCCAAGTCCGGCACCGCCGGCCTGCTGGAGAAGATCAAGGAGTCCAAGGACGCCGCCACCGCCGAGAGCCTGATCGGGCAGTTCGGCGTCGGCTTCTACTCGGCGTTCATGGTTGCCGACAAGGTCACCCTGCGCACCCGGCGGGCCGGCACCGACTCCGGCACCCAGTGGGAGTCCGACGGCGAGGGCACCTACGACCTCCAGGGCGTCGACGGCCTGCCCGTGGGCACCTCGGTCACCCTGCACCTCAAGCCCGCCGACAGCGAGGACGGCCTCGCCGACTACCTGTCTCAATCGAAGATCCGTCAGATCGTCAAGCAGTACTCGGACTTCATCCGCTGGCCGATCCGGATGGCCACCGAGCGCACCGACACCGAGGGCGAGACCACCCACGACGTCGACACGCTCAACTCGATGAAGGCGCTGTGGGCCCGGCCGCGCAGCGAGGTGACCGAGGACGAGTACAACGAGTTCTACCAGCAGATCAGCCACGACTGGCTGGCCCCGGCCGAGACGATCCATATGCGCGCCGAGGGCACCTTCGAGTACGAGGCGCTGCTGTTCATCCCCTCGCAGGCACCCTTCGACCTGTTCTCCCGCGAGACCAAGCGCGGCGTGCAGCTATACGTCAAGCGGGTGTTCATCATGGACGACTGCGAAGCGCTCATGCCCAACTACCTGCGCTTCGTCAAGGGTGTCGTGGACGCCCACGACCTGTCGTTGAACGTCTCCCGCGAGATCCTCCAGCACGACCGCCAGATCCGCGGCGTGCGTCGGCGCCTGGTCAAGAAGGTCCTCGGCGCCATCAAGGACATGCAGTCCAAGGACGCCGAGCGCTACGCGAAGGTGTGGGCGCAGTTCGGCCGGGCGCTGAAGGAAGGCCTGGTCGAGGACACGGACAACACCGAGGCCCTGCTTGAGCTGGTGTCGGCCGCCTCCACGCACGACCCGGAGAAGACCACCACGCTGCGCGAGTACGTCGAGCGCATGAAGGACGGGCAGGACGCCATCTACTACCTGACGGGCGAGTCCCGCGCGATGGTGGAGAACTCCCCGCACATGGAAGCCTTCGCCGCCAAGGGGTACGAGGTCCTGATCCTCACCGACCCCATCGACGAGGTGTGGGTGGACCGGATCCCGGCCTTCGACGGCCACCGTCTGCAGTCCATCGCCAAGGGCCAGGTCGACCTCGACGAGTCCGCCGACGGCGACCAGGTAACCAACGCCGAGAAGGCCCAGCGCGAGCAGGACTTCGCCGCCCTGCTGCCGTGGTTGACCACCACCCTGTCCGAGCAGGTCAAGCAGGTCCGCCTGTCGTCACGCCTGACGACCTCGGCGGCATGCATCGTCGGCGATGCCCACGACGTGACGCCGACCCTGGAGAAGATGTACCGGGCGATGGGACAGCAACTGCCCACCGTCAAGAGGATCCTGGAACTCAACCCCGCACACCCGCTGATCACCGCCCTGCGCACAGCACACGACGCCAACGCCGACGACCCCGCACTGGCGGAAATCGCCGAGCTGATATACGGCAGCGCGCTGCTCGCCGAAGGGGGCGACCTGCCCGACCCGGCCCGCTTCACCCGGCTGCTCACCGACCGCCTGCCCCGCACTCTGTAACCATGGGTGCGGCCCGGCACGGCCGAAGCGCCCGGTCGCACCCACCTCGACCGCGCCACCTCACACTCCCCATGAACCCGCCCGCCTCGACACCCGTTACGGGGTGTCGGGGCGGGCGGGTGTGTTCGGGAACGCGCCGCCACGGGCGACACGGCGCCGAGAGCGGGCCGTCCGCCGGCCTTCACGGCAGGAAAACTCCCTTCTTGAGAGAACGGAGCGACTCAAGCAACGGCCCGCCGTGTTCTCATCGCCTGAACCGCCACAGCCTGAACCAGCGCCAGCGCGTGGCCGTACGGCCAGGACGCGGGGGGCGTTGGATGCTGTGGCTGTCACCGCGCGGAGGGCGCTGGACGCGCTCGCGGCTCGGCAGGATCCGGCGCCACCAGGGCGGCCGGGGGGCCGGGCCGGGTGGCCGCGCGGGGTCGAGCAGGGTCCCGCAGCGTACGCACAACCGCCGGTCGATCGGATTCCCCGCACGGCAGCTCGGGCAAGGCAGGGCGGCCGGGAGATTGCGGCGGGGCGACCGGCCAGGGCGGTGCCACGGGCGGCTAACCTGGCGCCGGCTCTGTTCTCGTACTCGCGGCGGGCCTTGCGCTGGGCGGGGACCACCGGGGCGCCTTGGCTGCCGTCGAGCGGCTGACAGCGGGCGAGGAGTCCGCGGTGCACCGAGGGGCGGGCGGGCCTAGAGCGGTTCAGCGGCCGCGCTGGTGGAGTTCCAGGTCCGTGACCACGGGGCGGTGGTCCGACGCGTCCGTCGCGACCTCCTGGGCACCGACCACGGTGATGTCGGGGGAGACGGTCACAAAGTCGATGCGATTGACCGGGTTGATCGCAGGGTACGTCGCGCCGCCGTTCGGGTTGGCGTCCCTCAGCTGCTGCCACAGCGGCGCCAGCTCCGGGGCCTTGGCCCCGGCGTTGAAGTCGCCCACCAGGACCTTCGGTCCGGAGTCGGCGGCCATCACATTGAGCATGTCCGCCACCTGGGCCTTGCGGACCGACGGGTTGGCCCGGTAGTCCAGGTGTGTGTCGTAGACGTGCACGTGCGAGCCCTTGACGTTGACCGTCACCTCGGCGAAGCCGGGCGCCGGGGCCGGTACCGGGTTGGGCGTCTGGGTGGAGAGCCGGGTGATCTCGTGGTTCTCGGCCTCGAGCACCGGGTAGCGGCTCAGCACGGCGACGCCGAACTGCCGCCTTTCCCCGCCCTGGGTGGCCGGGTCCATGTCGTAGATCGGAGCGAAGAACACGTTCATGTCGAGCTTCTCGGCCAGCGCGTGGGCCTCGTCGACGAAATTGCTACGGGCGCCCCAGTGCACGTCGACCTCCTGGAGGCCGACCACGTCGGCGTTCAGGCCACGTATCGCCTCCGCGGTGCGGTCGAGGTCGAAGACGTCGTCCTCGCCGGCCCCGGCGTGGATGTTGTAGGTCGCCACCCGCAGCGGCACCGCCGGGGCCTGCGACCCGGGAATGCCGGGGTCCGCGGCCGTCGCCGGCCCCGCAACGGCGAGCACGGCGGTGGCGGCGAGCACGGCAGCGGCGGCACGGCTGTGGCGGACGGGACGTCGGAAATTGGGCTTCATGACTTCTCCAGGTCAGGTGGTGGTGAGGCCGGAACCGAACGGGAACAGGGGCGTTCCCTGGTGAGCGGGATCGGGGATGGTCACGGGCAGGCGTCCGGCGGGCTGGATCGCTCCGGTCAGCACCCCGGCGAGGGAGCGCATCGCCACGTCGTTGAACGCATAGGTGGTGAGGTAGGCGGGCGCCTGGGGGAAACACATCACGTCGTACGGATCGCGTACGGCCACCGCGACGACCCGCGCGCCGGACGCCAGCAGCGCCTCGACCAGCTGCTGCTGCCCGGGATCGCCGGCCGCGCGGTTGGTGAGCACCACTGTGGTGTCGTGGGACCGCGCGGCCGCGACGGCGGCGTCGATGCGCGCCCGGGACGGCTTCGCCCCGGTGCTCAGGACGTCCACCGTCAGGCCCTGGTCGGTGAACGCCCGGCCCAGGGCCGCGGTGGTCGTCGGCGCCGCCGGGTCGTCCCATCCGGTGACCAGCAGCCGGTCCGCCGGTCCAAGCGGGAGCGCGCCCGCCTTGTCGCGCAGCAACGTCGTGGTGCGGTTGGTGATCCGCTGCGCGACGGCGAGGTGGTCCGGCGTGCCGACCGCGCCTGCGACGTCCGCGGTGTCGACGAAGGGCGAGCGGACGATTCCGCGGCGCCACTTCAGCCGCAGCACCCGGGCCACCGACTCCTCGATGCGGCGCTCGCTGAGCTCACCGCTGCGGACCGCAGCCAGGACCGCCTCATAGGCGACCCGCATCACCGGCGGGTTGACCAGCATGTCGGCGCCCGCCTTGAGCGCGAGCACCGGCACCCGCTCGTCGCCGTACTTCTGCCGCACGCCGGCCATACCGAGAGAGTCGGTCACCACGACGCCGTCGAAACCGAGCTCCTCGCGCAGCAGCCCGGTAAGGATCGGGTGGGACAAGGTGGCGGGGTCGCCGGACGGGTCGAGCGCCGGCACGACGATGTGAGCGGTCATCACCACATCGGCGCCCGCGCCGATGGCGGCCCTGAACGGAGGCAGGTCGATCCGGTCCAGTTCCGCACGGGAGTGGCTAATGACTGGCAGTCCGCTATGGCTGTCGACCGCCGTGTCGCCGTGGCCGGGGAAGTGCTTGACGGTCGCGGCCACACCGGCGTCCTGGTAGGCGCGCACCTGCGCGGCCACCATCTCGGCGGCCAGCTCGGGGGATTCGCCGAAGGACCGCACTCCGATCACCGGGTTGGCCGGGTTGACATTGACGTCGGCCACCGGCGCCAGGTCCTGGTTGACACCGACGGACCGCAGCTCCTGCCCGGTGATGCTGGCAGCGGTGCCCGCGTCGGCGACGCTGCGCCCGGCGGCAAGGGCCATGTTGCCGGGGAACTGGGTGGCCGGCGGCCCCAGCCGCACCACCGCACCCTGCTCCTGGTCCGTGCTCAGCAGCAGCGGAACTTGCGACGGCTGCTTGAGGGCCACCCGCTGGATGCCGTTGGACAGCGCGGCGACCTGCTCGGGCGCGCGGGTGTTGCCGGCATAGGCGAAGTACACGAAGCCGCCGAGGTGGTAGCGGGCCACGGCCTGTGCCGCATTGTCCACCCCGAGGAATGACTGGTTGGTGCGGACCGCGTCCGGATCGGTGGTGTCCGCGGTCTCGCCGTACACGCGGGTGGTGAACAGCTGGCCGACCTTCTCCTCCAGCGTCATCCGGTGCAGCGTGGAGTTCACCCAACCGGTCTCGGCGGCAGAGGCGGGCGGCGCGGTGGCGGCCGTGGCCCGGGAGGTGTCCAGCGCGACCGCGGTTGCGGCAGTAACGCCGACCGCGAGGATCGATCGACGGCTGATGGAACGTTCGGGAAATGGCATGCAGCGCTCCCTGGGTAGGGGACGGGACCACCTCACAAGGGCGGACCCGCAACGACCCGAGAGACTATGGATCTTCGGTGAATCGCTGAAAGCCGATCACCGACGCATATTCGACGAACCAATGACACTCGACACCCTGGCCCGGCGCTTTGTCAGAAAACCGGCAGGCCGCGGTGCGTGGCCGCACCAAGCTCGGGGGTACGGGCGGCGTCTGTGCGGGAAAAGAGACGACCGTCATCGGCCCGACGGGGGCCGATTGTGCAACATCCCGCGAGTTCGCCATGCCCCTCGCTTCCTCGGCATGGGGCCTGACCAGGCACCTCGTCGCCCTCGGCCTGTGCGCCCGTGTAGGGGCTATGATGGCTCTTCAGGAATCCCGAAGGTCCATCATGATCTATGCGGATCCATCGCTCCCGCCTGCCGGGCTGACCTGCGGCAACGGGAGATAAAAGCCAGGGCGAACCTGCGGGATGTCGCATAATCCGACCGGGGCAAATCATGTAGGGGCAGCCACGGCCGGGATGGTCAGGACGCGGCAGGGACCGCCGCATCAAGGCCGCGCGAGGCGACGAGCTGTGCACTGCCGTCGGCCAGCCGGTAGGACAGCCCCACCACACCGAGGCGGCCGGCGGCCACCCGCTCAGCCAGGACGCGGGAGCGTTCGAGCAGCAGGTCCACGGTGTGCTCGATGTGCTCGGCCAGGATCTCTTCGGCTGTCTCGCGTCCGGCGGCGCGGGCTGCCAGCACGCTCGGCGTCACCCGTTCGACAACATCACGGACGAAGCCGCCGGGCACCCTGCCACCGTCGGCTGCGGCACGGGCGGCTGCGATGGCCCCGACGAGTCGTGGCCGAGCACGACGACGAGCGGGGCGTCGAGCACGCTCACGCCGTACTCGACGGAACCAAGGACTTCTGCACCGGCGACATGCATCGCTGACCTGCTGGGAGTCAGCCCCCCCGCCCTTGTCCGCATGGGTGGAGGTATCCGACGCCCGACCGCTCCGACCGGCGCCGACGGGGCAAGGACGACACCCTCGACGCCGAGAACGCCGCCCACGCTGCCCTGGCCGGCAACCGCGTGATCACTCCCAAGACCCGCACCGGCATGGTCGAGTCCTTACGCGTCCTGCGGATCGCCCGCTCCACCGCCGTCAAGGCCCGCCGCGTCGCCCTGCAGATGCTCCGCTGCCAGATCATCTCCGCGCCCGAGGAACTCCGCGACCAGGTCCGGAACCTGACGCGCATGCAGCTCATCCGCACCTGCGCCGCCTGGCGACCGGACGAGACCGCCTTCCGCGACCCCGTCTCAGCCACCCGCATCGCGATCAAGACCCTGGCCCGCCGCTACGTGGAGCTCAACGACGAGGTCGCTGATCTCGATGCGATGATCGAGCCCCTGGTCCGTGATGGCCCCCTCGCTGCTGGAGCGGACCGGCTTCGGGATCGAGAACACCGCCCAGCTCCTGGTCACCTGCGGCGACAACCCTCAGCGGGTCACCGACGAGGCCCGCTTCGCCAAACTCTGCGGTGTCGCCCCGCTGCCGGCCTCCTCCGGGAAGATCCAGCGTCACCGGCTCAACCGCGGTGGCGACCGCCAGGCCAACTCCGCTCTCCACATGGCCGTGGTCTGCCGCCTGCACTACGACAAAGCCACCCAGAAATACGTCGAACGCCGCACCAGCGAAGGCAAGTCAAAGATGGAGATCATCCGCTGCCTCAAACGGTACGCCGCCCGCGAGGCCTACTACCTGATCAAGCAGGACAGCACCCCGAACAGGTCAGTCCAGAGGGGTTGACGTACAGGAGAGCGTCCGCGGGTCGGAGTACACCAGTGAGGCGTTTCAGGACCTCTGCACCCGTTGGGGCGTGGCCCAGTCCATGGGACCGGTCGGGTCCGCGCTGGACAACGCCGCCGCGGAGTCGTTCCACTCGGTGCTCAAGGTCGAGTACGTCCACAGGCATCGCTTCGCCATCCGGGCCGAGGCCAGGCTGAAGACCGCCACGTGGATCACAGACTTCCACAACACCAGACGTCGCCACAGCGCAGCCGGCGGGCAACCACCCGTCACGTTCGAGAATGCCATCCGAGAAGCACGCGACCACACCCGTCACCAAGGCCAGGTTGCGTAACCAAGGTCTCTACGAAATCAAGGGATTGACAGTCTTCCAGCACACGGTAGGTCTCGCGCCGCTCGGCGGGCTTGCCGGCCTCCCGGTCAGGCGTCCAGTCCACGACGGTGGCCCGCGCCAGATCGAGAGCGGCATAGACCTCGTCCTTGACCTGCACGGCCGGGGCCGGGGCGATGAACTGCACCCCGGCCGCCAGCAGCGCGGAGACGTTGGAGTAGGACACCAGCTTGGAGTCGGCGACCATCAGGAAGTCGCGTGTCCCGGCCATGGCCCGCAGGTCCTTCATCGCGCCGACGACCTGACTGACCTCGGCCGCACCACCGCCGAAGACCCGGGCATGGAGCGGGATCCCGCCGTCGGCCGACACCGCGGGCCCGGCCTGGACCTGCTTCAGATTGAAGCGCCGGTCCTTGGGATGCCCGTAGCTGATGACAGGGAAGTCCTCGTCCTGACCCTCAACCGGGAAGGCCCCGTGCACGGACATGCTGGTCATGTCCCAGTGCATCCGGGCCACATCGATCCCGAACTCACCGATCGCCCGCGCCCCGACCGTGCCCGCGATGTGCTCCAGGTACGGAGCGATCGCATCCAGCGCCCGGGCCAGACGATCATCGTTGAGCAGACCGGACTCGATCCCAAAGACCTCCTCCACCGCCCAGCACCTGGCCCAGTCCTCCACCCGCACCAGCGGCGCGGGCGACGTCAGCCGGTTGGCCACCAACGCCTCGATCACCTGCCCGTGCGTCACCAGCGCACTCGCGCCACCAGGACACACCGCGTCGACGATCCCAGCGACATCCAGCCGGCGCAGAAACTCGGCAGCGACAGGCAGAGCGCCCAGACGCTTCTCCACCACGGACGTCACGGCCACCTCAAGGCGTTGACGCTGAGACCGTGGCCGCGGGGACCGGGAAGTCATCGACACACCCCACCCAACGCCACACCCCCGGTCCAGGACACCCCCGGACCGGTCACACCATACGAATCAACGACCCGCGAAGTACGGGTCTAGCCGGCGGCGCCGGGGACCGGCCGAAGACCCCGCGGCTCGCGGAGCCGTAGGGTCCCGGGCCGCCTGCGCACCGCGGAACTGACGGTCTGTGGGGCGTTTGCGGGGCGTCGCCGCCCACCCTCACACGACCAGTCCACGACACCGGGCAGAATGGGGTGATCACCAACCCTCAGGAGACGAACGGCCCATGGAATTCCGCGATGACGCGGATCAAGAGGGGATTCAGTGCGGACCGGTGGAACCGGCCGAAATACTGCATCCAGCCCCGCACGGTCGGATTGATCTGTCGCGCGAGCTCGACGAAGGAGAGATCGGACCGAGTATAGGGTGACGACTAATCCAACGCCGCGACCTGATCCGCTGACAAGGCCTGGTCGAAGACCTGGACGTTCTTGATGCCGCCGGGGAAGAAGTCGGCGGGTCGGCCGTTGAAGGTGGCGCGGCCGATCATGAGGGAGCCGGGGGTGGTGACGGGTCCGTTGTCGTTGGCGGTGCCCCGCTGCGTGCCGTTGACATAGAGGCGAAGCCGGTGGGCGTCGCCGTCACAGACCCCGACCAGGTGTGTCCAGGTGTTCATGACGGGCGGCTTGGCCGCGAGCGCGCGGACACCCGGCCGGGAGAACGCCCACCGGTGGTCGGAGCCCGAGTACTGGAGGAAGAAGGCGCTGCTGCCGGAGGCACCTTGGCTGACGGCCGTGGCGAAGCCACTCGCGCTGGTGAGGTAGACCCAGGCGGAAACCGTGAAGCTGTGCCCTGGGGCGGTGCCGAGCACCGGACCGCGCGTGGTGATCTGGCTGCTGACGCCGTTGAAGAGAGCGGCACCACTGTCGCCCGCGCCCCAGCGGACATCGGACGCGGTGCCGTCGTGGAAGCCGGCCGTGTCCGCCGCGTAGGTGCCGGAGCGCTCGTCAAGTCGCCATGCTCCCACCGGCTTCGGACCGCTGGGCCGGACTGGTGCGGAGCCCCGCACGGTGTCGGTCTCAGCGTCGGGGCCGAACGTGCGGGCCATGGGGACGCCCACCGCGGCTGCGGCCGCCGCGGCGGCCACCGAGATCAGGAGCTTACGGCGGACGGCGCCGCGCCGACCCGATGTACCAACCCGACGCGGGTGCGTTATTGCCGTCTCCCGGATGGGAGTGGCGGACACGTCGTGGCGGGGGGCGGTCGTCGGCCCCGCCTCGGGGGCGCTCGGCATCGGAATCCGGGGGTCGGTCGGCGCCGCCACTGCCCCGTTGGCCGACGGGTAACCGCGGTAGGCCGTTTCGCTCCGCACACCGCTTTCCACGGCGCCGCCGGGGACGCCACCGGCGTCCCGGCCGCCACCCCCACCCGGGGACATCGCAGAGCCGGCGGAACACTCGCCGCCGATACCAACGGCGGCTTCCGGGCCGGGGCTGCGGCCGGATGGCGCCGTGTCGTGCAGCGTCGCTTCGCTGCGGCCGGCTGCGGTGGGCAAGTGGTCACTCTCGACCGGCGCTGGTGCCCCGGCCACGCCGCACCGGGCCAGGATCTGGCGCGGGGTGGGGCGCCGGGTGGGGTCCTTGGCCAGGCAGTCGGTGATCAGGGCGCGCAGCGCGGGGTCGGTGACGCTGCTGAGATCGGGGGTGTCGTGGACGACCCGGTAGAAGACTGAGGCCGGGTGGCCGTTGCCGAACGGGTTGTCGCCGGCGGCCGCGTACGCCAGTACCGTCCCGAGGGAGAAGACGTCGCTGGCCGGACCGATCTTCTCGCCGCTCGCCTGCTCCGGCGACATGAATCCCGGGGAGCCGAGCACATGCCCGGTCGCGGTGGGGGAACTGCCCTCGACGACCCGGGCGATTCCGAAGTCGATGACCCGTGGGCCGTCCGCGGCGAGCAGCACATTGGAGGGCTTCAGGTCGCGGTGGACGAGGTGCGCGCTATGGATCGACACCAGCGCCTCGGCGAGCCCGGCGGCCAGGGCGAACACGCGCGGAGCGGTCATGGGCCCCTGGTCGGTGACCGCCTGCTCCAGCGACGGACCGGCGATATAACTGGTGACCAGCCAGGGCTCGGCCGCGTCCGGATCGGCGTCGATCAGCGGCGCGGTGAACGCCCCGCTGACCGCGCGAGCGGCCTCCACTTCCCTGCGGAACCGGGAGCGGAAGTCCGGCCGGTCGACCAGCGCGGCATGCACCACCTTGACCGCGACCTGCCGGCCGCCCGGCGAGCGCCCGAGGAAGACCCGGCCCATGCCGCCAGCGCCCAACCGCCCCAGCAATTGGTATCCGCCGATGAAGCGCGGGTCCTCCGGAGACAGCGCTGCCACAGATTTCCCCCTTATCGTCGCGCCGATCAAGTCGGCCGGGCGGCCCTCAGCATAGGGGGCCCGCGCGTCGGCCATGACACCCCCCACCGGCCCTGGCAACGACCCTGACCTGCGACAGATTCCCTCCATGCCATCCACCCACGGCCACCGCACATCGTGCATCCTTCACACACGCTCACGTGACAACGTGGGGAGAAGCAGACTCGGGAAAGTCCATGGCACAGGGTGATGACGGGGACGAACTGCGCGCGTGTGGGGGCCCGAACGGCTCGCTGACGTGCCGCTCACGCAGCCGACGAAAGCGTTCCTGACGAGGACGGGCCTGCTGTTCGAGGCGCCGCTGCTCGTCACCTTCTACCACGACGACCGGCTGCTGACACCGGTTCAGTTCCTCGGCGTGCGCTACCGGGTCTATTCGCAGTGCACCGGGCTTCAGCCCGGTGCAACACCGTTGCTTTTGGACTGCGCGCACCCTGTCAAGGGGGCAGGACCCCTGGTAGTCCCTTTGGTGTCGAAGCCTGGGGACGAGCGATCCGGGGGTCCCGTTGTCACAGAAGTCTGTCAGTGTCCGGTCCGGGGCGCCATCGTCGGACGTATACGCGCCCGGCCAGCTGGGCGAGTTGACGCAAATCATCGACCCCGACCTGGTTGATGCGGTGCTCGATGACACCGATGCCCGCAAGCATAGGGTTCGGTTGCTGCCCTCCCGAGTGGTGTTGTACTTCGTGCTGGCCTTCGCGTTCTTCGAGAACGCGTCCTACCAGGCGGTGTGGGGCAAGCTCACGACGGGGATCGGGGCCCGGATGGCGGCCCGGCCGTGTGCTTCCTCGCTGTCGCGGGCCCGGCGTCGGTTAGGCAGTGCCCCGCTGCGCCGTCTGTTCGAGGTGCTGGCCGGCCCGGTGGCCGGCCGCGGCCAGGCCTGCGCCTTCTACCGGGGGCTGCGCGTGGTCGCGGTGGACGGCACCACGCTGACCGCGCCTGACGAGGAGGCCGTGACCTGGTACTACCCCAAGCACGTCGGGGAGGTCCGCACCTTCGGTTACCCGCTGGTGCGGCTGGTGGCCCTGGTGGAGTGCGGGACCCGCGCGCTGCTGGGCGCCTGCTTCGGCCCCGACGGCACCGGTGAACTCGCCTACGCCCACCGCTTGCTGAACCACCTGGACGCCTCGATGGTGCTGCTGGCGGACGCCTACTACGACGCCTTCGGCTTCCTGCGCGCCGTCGCAGACACCAGGGCCCACTTCGTGCTGCGCTCGACCCGCAAACGGCGGCCGTCCCTGCGCCGGCCGCTTCCCGACGGCTCCTACCTGACCGTCATCCAGCGGCGCGAGTACCGCGCGGGGCACGGGTACGAACGGCTTGAGGTACGGGTGATCGAGGCGTGGATCACCGTCACACTCGCCGACGGCACCCGGCGTCGTGAGTTGTGGCGGCTGCTGACCGACTTGCTTGACGCCGAGCGTTACCCCGCACGGGAGCTGCTGGAGCTATATCACCGCAGGTGGCAGGCGGAGACGTGCTATTTCTCGCTGAAGTCCACAATCTTGGACGGGCGAGTGCTGCGTTCGCGCACCGTCCCCGGCCTCGAGCAGGAGATCTACGCGCTACTGGTCTCCTACCAGGCACTGATCAGGGTGGCCGATGACATCACGACGGCCTGCCCGGGCCTGTCAGCACAGAGGATCAGCTTCACCGTCCTGCTCCAGGCCGCCGCCGACCAGATCGTTGCCGCCCGGGGTGCTGCCCCGGACGCCCCGTCGCCTTGGTCGGGGCCATCGGCCGCGCTGTGCTGGGCGCCCTTCTCCCGTCCCATCCCCGTCAGCGCCTGAAAGCCCGCTACCGCAAGACCGCGAGCAAGTACAGCTTCAAGCGAGGCGATCACCCCCGCACCATCCAGGCGTACACGCTGGAGGTGCAGATCATCCAGGACGGCGTCCTTGACACCGCCCCCCAAACCTAAAAGCAACGGTGTTGCACACGAGGGGACATGACCGGCGCGGACGATGGTGGAGTCGATCTGGACCAGCCAGTCGATGTCTCCGGCCGCATCCGCCCGGGCCTGCATCTGCTGCAGGGCCCGGGTGAAGATGCCGTCGAGAGCGTAGCGGTGGAAGCGGGTGTAGACCGTCTTCCCGGCCCGTAGCGTTCGGGAGCGCCGCTACGCAGGAAGGCTGTCCCGGCGTGCTGCTGTCCCGGCGTGGTGATGGCCGGTGGTCGGAGGAGGTTTGGTCAGGCTCACCCCCCTCGGGTTGTACGGAGTGCGCGCCCGCCTCCTGGAGGCCGGCTTCGGCGCCCCCGCGGTCGGCGACCTCGCCGGCAAGGGCGCCGACGCGCTGCTCGACGGCATCGCCCGTCTTACCCCGACCACGCCGCGCGCGCCGAGACCGCACAATGGCGCGCCGGCCGTGAACCGGGTGAGGCCGCCGGTGAGCTGCTGGCTGCCGCACGCGGTGCCGACCCCCTCGCACCGCTGCGCAGGCTCCACTGCCACCAGACCCTCACCGTCGTCGGCACGGCCGCCGAACCCGCGGTGCGCGCGGTGCTCGACGACCCGGAACTCGGCGGCCTGGCCCGGGTCTGGCTCGTCGAGCGGGGCGCGACGGACGTACCCACGCCGTCCGAGCCGATGGTGTTCTGGCTGGCCATCGACACCATCGCGGCCCAGCTCGCCGCCCAGGGAGACCTGGCCGAGCTGCAGGGCCTGGTGGAAGGCCTCACCGGCCGACACAGCGGCTTCCTCGACACCGCGTGGCGTGTCGACCACCCCGCCACAGCGGACGTTCTGGAGGCGATGGGCCGGATCCATCCGCACCCGGAGACGGCCAAGGACGCCCGCAGAGCCGCCTTCAAGGCCCGCTCCCGCGTCTGACCGGGGCGTGAGTGCCAGGGGCCCGGTGGCCCCGAGGGCCACCGGGCCACGGAGAATTCCCGCCCGGCGGCACAGGTTCATGCGAGCAGGCCCCGCGTAATCCCGCGATGTTCAGACTCCGTTCACACCCGCGCGGCAGTGTGGCGGCGCAAGCTCACTCCGCATGCACCACCAGGAGAAACGATGCCGCTCACTCGCAGGGACTTCACCAGGCAGGCCGCGCTCACCGGCGCGGGCATCGCCCTCACCGGGGCCGTCGGCGCGCTCGCCACCGCGCCCGGTGCCCTCGCCGCCGACGAGCCCGCCGAGCCCGCCGAGGCCGCGTCTGGCAAGGGCCGTGAGCTGGGCTACGGGCCGCTCATCCCGGACCCGGCCGGCATCCTCGCCCTGCCCGAGGGCTTCTCGTACCGCGTCATCACGCACAGCGGTGTCACCAAGCTGGAGTCCGGCGAGACCACCCCCTCCAACCACGACGGCACCGCCGCCTTCGAAGGCCGCCGCGGGGCGGTCCTGCTCGTCAACAACCACGAGCTGGGGGGCCCGCGGTCGAAGGTGAAGTACCCCGTGCCGCTCGCCGAGGGCCTGGTCTACGACCCGGCCGCGCCCGGCGGCTGCACGGTCGTCGAGGTCCACAAGCACGGCGAGGTCGCCGAGTGGGTCGGCATCACCGGCACCTCGACCAACTGCGCGGGCGGCAGCACCCCCTGGGGCACCTGGCTGACCGGCGAGGAGACCGAGAACCGGGCCGGCCAGAACGGCATGACCAAGGACCACGGCTACATCTTCGAGGTCGACCCCTACGACGTACGCGCCAACCAGGACCCCCAGCCCATCAAGGCCTTCGGCCGCTACGCCCACGAGGCCGTCGTCGTCGACCCCAAGCGCGGCGATGTGTACCTGACCGAGGACGCCGGCTCCCCGAACGGCCTGCTCTACCGCTGGGTTCCGCCGCAGGGCTTCGAGCACGGACGCGGAAAGCTGCGTACCCTCGCCGCCGAGGCGGGCGTTCTTCAGGCGTTCAAGTGCTTCGACTCGGCCGGCCTCTTCGTCGACGACCTCTCGCGCGCCACGAAGATCGGCACCGTCTACGGCGTCGACTGGGTCGACGTACCGGACCGCGACGCGCAGACCGTGTCGGTGCGCAAGCAGTTCGCGGCCGGCGAGATCACCCGCGCCCGCAAGCTCGAAGGCATGTGGTGGGGCGACGGCGGCTTCTACTTCGTGTCGTCGTTCGCCCGCGCGGAGAGCCCCGGCACGCCGCACGACGGCCAGGTCTGGTTCTACGACCCCAAGCGCCGCACCATCACCCTGAAGGTGCTGCTGGGCGTGAACACCGACGACACCGGCTTCGACGGCCCCGACAACATCACCGTCTCGCCCTACGGCGGCCTGATCATCGCGGAGGACGGCAACGGAGCCCAGCACCTCTTCGGCGCCACGGAGAGCGGCCGCACGTACCCGATCGCGCGCAACGAGCTGAACCTCGGCACCGCGGACGCTCCGAACTACAGCGAGTTCACCGGCGTCACCTTCTCCCCGGACGGGGACACGCTGTTCGCCAACATCCAGACCCCGGGCATCATGCTCGCGATCACGGGACCGTGGCGACGCCAGCCGCGCTGACCGGGGCCGCGCTGCCCACAGCAGCGCTGCCCGAATAAATGTGCGGAGCCAGAACGGCCGCCCGCCTAGAGTGATCGATGTCCAGGTGCGAAGGCAGGACCTACTTCGACTCATAATCGGGCGGTCGCGGGTTCGAGTCCCGTCACCGGCTTCGGGCCGGTGTAGCTCAGATGGTCAGAGCACCATGTGGTTCAGCCGACTTCGATCTCTGGACACCTTGCTTCACGCACCTCCCGGTGCGACGGCCGCGGCTACTTCTCTGTCAAAGATCACGCCGCTGCCGGACTTGATCTCGGGAGGCGCGGCATCGGGGGCGCCCGGTGTGCAGGCAACGGTTACTTCTTGAACAGCGGGTTGCGGGTTCGAGTCCCGCCCAGCTCCGGCCGGTAGCTCAAGTGCGCAGAGCAGCTGTCCCTGTACCGTCGCCGACTTCCGATCTCGGGCGCTCTCCTCTGCCGTGCTTCCCCCTGGAATTCGGGGGGATTTCACACATGGCACGCTTCAACACCAAGGCGGCCAAGGGCCGGCCCGTCTCGCCCGTGGCGACGACCGGGCGCACGACCCGTACGCACCAGGGCGGACAGGGGCACGTCCGGGACGCCCGCTCCGAACTCTTCCTGCTCGCCGTCGCCAACTTCGTGACCCAGCAGACCTATTACGAGTCCGGCTCCGACCGCGACGACCGCTTCGCCGCGCTCGTGCGCAAGCTCGCCGTCGAGGACCCCGAGTGGACCGCCGGCCTCCTCGGCTGGCTGCGCGGCGACGCCAACATGCGCACCGCCTCGCTCACCGGCGCCGCCGAGTACGTCAAGGCCCGCCTCGACGCCTCCGCGACCGACGGCCCGTCGAACCGGGCGGTCATCGCGCCCGTGCTGCGCCGCCCCGACGGGCCCGGCGAACTGCTCGCGTACTGGACCTCGACGTACGGGCGCAACGTGCCCAAGCCGGTCAAGCGCGGCATCGCCGACGCCGTACGCCGCTTCTACAACGGCAAGTCGCTGCTGAAGTACGACACCGCGTCCAAGGGCTACCGCTTCGGCGACGTCCTCAACCTCGTGCACCCCACGCCCGACCCGGACAAGCCGTGGCAGGGCGAGCTGTTCCGCTATGCGCTCGACCGCCGGCACAACCCGGACACGGCCGTGCCGCCCGCCTCGAACCGCACCCTCACCGCACATCGCGTGCTGATGGCACTGCCGGTCGAGGAGCGCAGGGCCTTCGTCACCGGACCGGGCGGCGCGGAACGCCTGGCCGAGGCCGGTATGACGTGGGAGGCGCTGGCGGGCTGGCTGCAGGGCCCGATGGACGCGGCGGCGGTGGGAGGCGGTGATCCCTTCCATGGGCGCGATGGCACTGACCCGTAACCTCCGGAACTTCGACCAGACCGGCGTCTCGGACGAGGTCGCGCCCAGGTGGCGGCCAGGATCTCCGCCCCCGAAGCGGTTGCGAGGTCCCGCCAGTTCCCCTTCCGCTACCTTGCCGCGTACCAGCACGCCCCGTCGCTGCGCTGGGCGTACCCGCTGGAGAAGGCGCTCGGACACTCGCTGGCCAACGTCCCCGCATTCCCCGGCCGGACGCTGATCCTGGTCGACCGCTCGGGCTCCATGTGGGCGCCGCTGTCCGACCGCTCGGAGCTCAACCGCGCCGACGCGGCGGCCGTCTTCGGCGCGGCGCTCGCGCTGCGCGCGGCCGACGCGGACCTGGTGCAGTTCGGCACCAGCAGCGCGGAAGTGAAGTACGGCAAGGGCGAGTCGGTGCTGAAGGTCCTGGAGCGCTTCGGCAACCTGGGCGGCACCAACACCACGGAGGCGGTACGCCGTCACTACCGGAAGCACGACCGGGTGCTGATCGTCACCGACGAGCAGGCGTCGTACCACTACGCGGGCAACTCCATCCAGCAGATCCCGGCGGACGTCCCGGTCTACACCTGGAACCTCGCGGGCTACCGCCCCGGCCACGCCCCGTCGGGCTTCGGCAACCGCCACACGTTCGGGGGCCTTACGGATGCGGCTTTCCGCATGGTCACCTTGCTGGAGAGCGGGCGCAACGCGGACTGGCCCTGGCTGCAGGCAGACGTCTGACGATGGCGGGACCGGGGATGCCACTGTGCACCCCGGTCCGGCTGCAGCCGTGCCATGGTCCAGGTATCGCGCCAGGGCGTCCCTGCCATCGGGCACTGACGTTTCGCGCTGCAGAGCAGTCGGTGCAGCTGGACGGCCGTCCGGTCGTCGTCACGTCCGGTGACCGGACCGTACCGGTACGGGGCCTCGCCATCGACTGACGGACCGGCCAACCGAGGGGAGCAGTGTGTCTGGTGTGGCCCTGAGCCGGGGTACTTGCGGGTTGGGCGGGGCTTTCGGGTCCCGCCCTCGCCGTGTGCCATGAGGCGCCGCCAGGCTGCCGCGGCCCTACGGGTCGTGGGGGTACGCCGAAGCCGGTGAGCAGCAGCCGTTCGCAAGCGCACCGTCGCGTTCCGCCTCGGTCAGGGCTCTGCGGCATGCTCCTCCCTTGGTGACGGACATCATCCTTCCGGGGCCGGGGTCCCAGGACTCCGATGTCCGTCACAGGCGATCAAGCCGGCTTCAGAGCACGAGTTACTCGGTGACCTCGAAGGTCAACGTCTCCACGAACTGACGTCCGTAGACGTCGATCGCTGTGACCGTAGCCGTGTGGGTCCCTACCGCGAGGTCGGACGGCAGGTCATAACGCCACAGGTGCATGGTGCTGTCGGCCAGCAGCCGCACACCTTGGGACAGCTGCGTCAGGACCGCCGCCGGGTCTGAGTACGCCGCTCCGGTGAAACGCTGCTCACCCTGCAGTTGCTGGGTGCGGACAGCCTCGACGGGTGCGGCCCCGTCGAGGGAGACCTCGACGGTGGACCCCGTGGAGCCCATCCAGAAGTTGGTGGTCAACCAGGAATCGCCGAGCTCGTCCCGCGACAGGACGAGGGGCTTGTCGAGCTGCGGCGCGCCGTCACGATTGTTCTTGTACTGGTCGAACCAGGTGCGGTAGCGCGGAGTGTTCAGTCCGAGAGCCATCTGGTCCGAGTCGTCTCCGCCGACCGGGGTGAACCGCTCGTACACGTCAGTGTTCTTGATGTCGAGCGTCATGACACCGGGCGGCGTGCCGTCCTGCTGCATCGCCGTCGGGTAGCCACCGGGCAGCAGTTCACCCTTGAACCACTGTCCCGCAATGGCCGGGACGGTCAGGTGTGTGAACGGTAGCCCCTTGTCGCCGATCTTGTTGACCCAACCGGGCATCTTGTCGCCGGCGCGAAGATTCTCCGAGACGTGGGTGTGACCCCCCAGCGCGACGACCTTCCGGCCCTCCAGTGCTTGATAGATGCCCTTGAGGTTCTGCTGCGGAGCCGAGGTGTGCCACAGGAAGTCGAGCAGGGGGCTGTGGGCTGCGAGAACGATGACACTGTCCTCGGGTACCTGCGCAATGTCCCGTCGCAGCCACTCCAGTTGCTGGTCGCTGATGCCGTAGGCGACCTTGTGCGTAGCCGTGTTGTAGCGGATGTTGTTGAGAGCGGTAAAGTGTGCCTTGCCGACGTCGTACGAGTAGTACTCGGGCCCGAAGGTAGCACGGTAGGTGTCAAAGGCGTGGCCATTGCTGGGCGCATCGAGATTGATGTCGTGATTTCCCGGCAGGAAACGAGCAGGGCCGTTGATCATGCCCACGAGCTCACGAACATCTTCGTAGACGGAGAGGTCGTCGCTGGCTTCATCCCCCATGAACAGGGCACCACAGCCCGCGTATCCCGTGCGCTTCTGCAGGTCGGCGAAGGCGCCCAGCTGGGCGTATCCGGCCTGCTCGGAATTCAGCGGCTGTGGGTCACCGCCGATAATGCACTGCTGCCACGGTGACTGGGTGAGCTGGCTCTTGGCGAGCGGGAAGTTGACAGATTCCGGGAGATCGCCCGTGGGGGGAATTCCCTGGTACTTCATCTGCGGCGATCCCTCGGGCAGATGAATGTAGGAGAACTGCGCGAAGTTGTTCTCGTCGACCGGAACCTGGTACCCGCGGGGCTGCGTGACGAACACGACCATGTTGTCGTAGGCGGGCAACGCGTAGCGACCGTCGTCGTCGGTCATGACGACGTCGCGCCCATTGGAGACGACGACGCCCTCGATACCGGGCTCGTCGGCATCCCGCTTCGAGTTGCGGTCCCGGTCGTTGAACACGACTCCGTTGAGCACGTCAGGGGTGTCGTCGGCCCCGCGGACGACCTCGACCGAGCCTCGGTAGGCCGACTCGGTCCAGTTGACCGACGTGGGCGCCTTGTCGGTCACGGTCACGCCGTGCCCCTGACCTGTCGCCTGGGCGGCACTGGTCGAGGCCACCACGGTCACTGTCGCTGTGGCTACGGCGAGACCGATGCCCCTGCGGAGTGGCTTCCGGGACGATCTGCTCAGCGCCGTACTTCTCTGTGCTGCCACTGTCTCTCCTGTCTGGTCGGTTCGTAAGTTCGAACCGTCGAGCACTTGAGATTCACCCTTTGAGGTGAACGACATTCCTCAGACGAGTGAATTCGCCATCCTGGTATGGAGGATGTCAACGGCTCGGGTTATGCGCACCGGCAGTACTCGGTGACACATTGACAGCACGCAGGATCATTAGCCTCGATTCGTCAGCGGGTTTCGGTCGCTGATCGGTGCGGCTGTTCGCCCGTAATGTCCTCTGCCGTTGGAGGACGGGCCGTCGCGTGACGCCGCGGGGTGCGCCGGGTTCCACGGGCCCGGAGGGTGCGGGTTGTCCTCCTTCCTGGTCCTCGTCGGGGTGTGAGCCGGCCGTCAGGTGGTGGCCGGAAGCTGCGTGATCCTGTTCCAGCTGGTGGTGAACGCTGCTGCCCAGGGCCAGGTCCGCTCGATGCGGAGGATGCGGCGGCGGGCGTGGGCTGCGAGACGGGCCGGAAGGTGGTAGAGGCGCAGGCGCATCGTGTCCGGCTCGGCGTCTTCGAGGCCGTCCTGGTCGTGCAGGGTGAGCAGCCGCAGCCAGGTGTCGAGATCGGCGGCGAGGTTTGTGGCGAGCATCCAGCCTGTGTTGATCTGCCACGACTGTGAGGGCAGGTTCGTCAGTCCCATGGCCTTGCCGGTGCGGATTCGGTCTTCGACCTCGGCATGGTCGCGGTGCAGGGCGTCGAGGAACTGGATCTGGTGGGAGCCGGCGATGCCCCACATGTGCCGGATGTTCGTTGCCGTGATCGAGTAGCGCCAGTCGGTCTTCTGCTCGAAGGCGGTCAGCTTCTTCATGTGCCGCCGGGACGGGCGCACGCGGCGGACGATCAGTCGCATACCCTCCGGCCAGCCGTCGCGGGTGTTCAGGTGGGTCAACTCGGCAACCTGGTAGCCCGCTTGCAGGTCGCCGCCCTGTGTCAGCGAGGTCTCCCACGCGTGTTCGGGGAGCCTTGCGATCGCTGCCTCGTCCTCGGGCGTGATCTTCCAGCCGACTGTGTAACGGACCGTGCGCCGCTTCGTGTTCAGCGCCTCCAGATGCTGGAGCAGGCCGTGGGTGGCGCCCGCGCCGTCGACCCGGACAAGGATCTTCGACTGGGAGGAGTGCGGTATCTGATCCAGCGCGGCGGCCAGGACGCGGACGTGGTCGTCCACGGTGTTCGCCCCTGCGTTGCCCGGGCGTAGTTCCATCGCGAGGCTCTCGCCGGTGTTCGCCAGCCAGCTGCCCAGTGGGTGGAAGCCGAACGTGCCCTTGAACGTGGCCGCGGCCCCTTGTTTCCGGGGCGCGCTCGTGATGACCGTGGCGTCCAGGTCGACGACGATCCAGCCCGTCAGCCTCCGTCCGGCGACCGTGAGCCACGGGAAGCCGCCGGGCCGCAGGTGGAGCAGCGTCCACACGTGCCGGCGCGCCCGCCGCCGCACCTTCGCGATCTTCGTCAGGGTCTTGTCGTCCAGTTCGGCCAGCAGGCGGCGCATCGTCGAGTCCGAGGCCGCAGGGCCGAACAGGCCCTGGTGGTGAAGCTGGAGCTGCTCGGCCTCCAACAGGCTCCGCGCCCCGAGCACCATCGCGACGGCGAGCTGGACGAGCACCCCGGCCCGCTCCCGCCACCCGGCACTCGTGCTGGAGGGAAGCACTCCGGCGAGCCCTCGTGTCAGTCCCACCCGGTCCGCCAGCCGGCGCAGCAGCACCGCTCCCGCATGCCCGACCAGCCCCTTTCCGTCGGCTGCCACGGACAGCCGACGGTCCCACCCTGTACGCTCGCTCACCAGAAAGGTGTCCTGACTCCTGCACCAGATACGACCTAGACACTCGCATCCTCGCAGGTCAGCGGCACCTTTCTGCTGTCAGGCCGTCAGCCCATCCAATTTCGCTGAATAACCGGGGTTAGCTGATGAAGGGGCACCTGGGCAGCCGGGGCCCGCATGTGCCCTACGCGAGGGTCTCGTACGAGAAGAGGAAAGTACGGGACACCCCGCGTAGGCACCCTTTCTGCCTCCGGGAAGGAAGAGTCTTCTGCGGACAGAGGCAGCGTCTCGACGGCGGCCGCGGTTGCCGGGTGCGGGTGCGGAAGATCTGCGAGCTGGAGGATCGCGAGGTCGCGAACGCGGAGATCGGCAAGGGCTACGAGTACGCCCGCGGGCAGGTCGTCGCAGTGACGTCGGCGCCGGAGGCGGGGGCGGCGGCCGTCAGCAACGCCGAGCCGTGGTGTGCGCGACTACGTCGCGGGCCCCGGTCTCTTCAGCGCGTCCTTGGTCGGAGCGTATGAAGAGACCGGGGCCCGGTCCGGGTCCGCAGAATGCCCGGGTGAGCGACGTGGTTCGACGCCCTTTCCGAGCTGCTCGGAATCCCCTAGCTGGCCTTGGTGAAGGTCCAGGACTGGTGGGGTGCGGCCATGATGCCCAGGGAGATGACCTTGGCGCCGCTGGTGGCCGACTCCGCGGTGATCATCTGGGCGCTGGCCGTCGTCGCCACCAGGGAGTAGCCGGAGTCGGAGGTCTGCCAGAGCGACCAGCGCTGGGCGGCGGTCGACGCGCAGGCGGTCTGGATGATCGCCTGACCCCCGGTGTTCGAGTTGGTGGAAATGGCGACGCAGAGTCCGCTGTGGGCGCTCTTGAGTGTGTAGGTGTTGTTCGAGTTGGCGGTGATGACGAACTTCTGGTTGTCGCCGGAGTCCGGGCTGTCCACGGTGAGCTGGGTGCCGTCGGTGCCGGTCAGGGGGATGTCCAGGGCTTGGCCACCGGTCTTGAGCTGGTAGGTGGATCCGGACTCGATGACCGGTGCGTAGACCTCGAACTCGTTGAGTGCGTAGCCGGCGCCGTTGGCGCTGTCGGTGCCCTGCATGCGGACGTAGCGGCCGGTGCCTGTGAGCCCGGTCAGGTCGTCGATGCCGCCGTCACCCGTGGTGGTCGTGTGGACCGTCTTCCACGTGGTGGCGTCGTCGGAGACCTGGATGCGGTAGCCCTTGCCGTACGCGTCCTCCCAGTGCAGCTTCACCCGGCTGACCGGCTTGGGGATACCGAGGTCGACGGTGATCGACTGGTTGTCGCCGCGGCGGCTGGACCAGCGGGTCGTGTAGTCGCTGTCGACGGCGTTCGCGCCCGCGACACTTCCGCCCGCGGTGCTGGAGACGGTCACCGGCCTGCCTGCGGCGACGTTGCCCTGCTGGGCGTCGGCCGGCCAGGCCGGGTTGCGGCCGATGGTGTCGATCGTCGCGGTGAAGCTCGACCACGGGGTCACCAGCTTGGGAGAACCCCAGGTCTGCTGGGCCACCATGCGCAGGGGGTTCTTGATGTCGCTGGCGACGCGTTCCTGGGTGGCGGTGTCGCGGTCGCACCAGACGTGGAGCTTGGTGCCGAGGTTCTTGGACTCCGAGGCGTCGGTGATGGTCTGGTTGCCCTGGAACAGATCGGGGTTCCAGATGTCGTAGCCCCATTGGGCGGCCGGTCCGCTCGGTCCACCCGAGCCGAGAACGTAGTAGGTCGGGTTCCAGCTCTCGTTGGAGATCAGGTGCCCGTTGTCGATGTGCTTCTGCGGAGAAAGACCCAGGTTCTACCAGAATTCGAGGATGATGTTGGGGTTGACCGTGACGGCGCTGCCGCCGCCCACTCCGTCATTCCACGCGCGGGTGGTCTTGCCCGCGTCGCGGACGATCTCGTTGGCCCAGTTCATGAAGCCGAGGTAGACGTCCTTGCCGGTGGCGTCGGGGCCGTAGGTGTCCTTGGCGTACTGCTCCAGCTGCGGGTACTGGCTGTAGCTGCCGACGCGGTACTCGTCGGCGCCGATGTGGAAGTACGGGCCGGGGAACAGCGCCAAGTACTCCTTGTAGAGGTCCTTGAGTAGCCTGTAGGTCCCGGGCTTGCTCAGGTCGATGAACTCCGACTGCTGAGTGCCGGTGCTGGTGACCAGCCGCAGTTCGGGATGGACGTTGATGACCTGGCGCAGGTGCCCGGGCGCGTCGATCTCCGGGACAACGGTGATCTTGTACCTGGCGGCCAGCGCGATGATGTCCTTGACCTCCCGCTTGGTGAGGTGCTCGTAGGACACGACCTCCGGGTGCGAGGTGCTTTCGATCCGGAAGCCCTGGTTGTCGGACAGGTGCAGGTGCAGGTAGTTCATCTTGAGGTAGGCGAGTTCCTTCACGTGGTCTTTGAGCCACTGCGGGGTGAAGTACTTTCGCCCGACGTCCATCATGAGTCCGCGCTCGGGCTTGAGCGCCCAGTCCCGGGCCGTGCCCTGCGGGATCGCCGTGTCCTGCTTGAGCAGTTGCAGGATGGTCCGGGTGCCGTAGAAGGCGCCTCGGTCGTCCCGCGCGGTGATGACGATCTTGTCCGTGACCGAGAGGGCGTAGCCCTCGGTCCCGAGGTCGGTGTCGGTGGAGCCGAGGGACAGGAAGATGTCACCGGTCCGCAGGCTGGCCTTGGTGCCGATGACCTGGGTGACGGCGTGGCCGTTCAGCTCCCGCAGGTCGTCGGCGAAAACCTCACTGGTGGTCTCCAGCGCCCTCGCGTTCGGGGCGGCGCGGACGATCCTGGTGGCGCCGGAGTAGTGGAACGACCCGTTGCCACCGGTCCACTCCTGCAGCGCGGGAATCGTCTGGGGTTTGGGGTTGGGGTCGAGGCCGGGCGCGGACTGCGCGCCTGCCGGAACGATGAACAGCGAGACGGTGACGGCCAGCCCGATAAGAACGGCGAGCACAGTGCGGGGAAGCGTCAGCAAGGGCTTCATCTCGGTTCCTTCAGAGCTGTGATCGGGCCAGATATGACGGCGGTTGGGCGGGGGAGGAATTGCATGGTGTCCGTGTCTCCTCGTTGAGGGCTGACTGCCGTCAGGTGGACGGGCCGTCCGGGGCAGTCGGTCCGGCGAGCGGGTGCCCTCCGTAGGGCGGCCCCCTTCGTGGGGGATCGGGGTCCGATTGGGTGGTCCGAGCCGGTGGTCGCTCGCGACACGCCTACAGTGGTCTACACCTCTTCAGGTTTGTAGCGCTCTCGTCAGGTCCAGGTCAAGGGGAAGGCCATGACGGGTTCACGCTTGCCGGGTAGCGGTCAGGGCCCCGACACGACGGCCTGCGGGAGGACATCACCCAGGCGCTGACGAGCGTGCTCGCCGATGCGGACGCCCACGACTGACGCTCGTCGCGCTGGCGGGAAGATGCAGGTGCGACCGACCCGGAACCGGGCCGTGCAGGAATGGACGTACGCACCGACCACCTGACCGCGGGCCGAAAACGAACGTTTCTTGAAGGCCAGGAAGTGCGGACGGCGTCACGCGACGCTGTACGGTCGCGGCCGTCCGCCGATCGCCTCGGTCGTTCGTGCGGCCTGGTCGAGCATGTTCTGCCTCCGCTTGCGGCTGACCACCGGCCTCGGTGCTTATTGGTGGGCTCGCGTATTCAACTGTCGCGAGTTATCGGTGCTGCTGAGCCTGGTAGTGACTTTCCGTGATCTCCAGCGGGTTGTCACCCCCCGTCCCGCTGCTCTTGCGTCAGCTCGTGGTGCCGCCGTAGTTCCGCAGGACGTTCACAGCCCTGTCGAAGGCCGAGTCCCTCTTCTTGTCGAACTCCTCCTTGGTGAAGACCGGCTCAGTGAGGTGCGGCGGAATGCCCATGCCGTCGAAGGTCCTGCCCGACCGGGTCAGCAACTCTTCGTTGGGCAGCCAGGCTGACATGCCGTTGGGGAGCTTGCGCAGCATGACGTCCGAGAAGACGCCCTGTGTGGGCTGCCCGATCCGGACCGTCTTGCCGGGCCGGTCCATAAGGGCCTGGGTGAAGGTCTCCCCCGCGCTGAAGGTCGAGCCGTCGGTCAGCACGGCGACCTGCCCGGTGTAACGGGGCCCTTGGGCGGGCGTGGCATACGCGGGTTGGGGGCGAGTGTGCCGGGTGGGGTCGGCGGGGTCGTTGCGGGCCCGCTTGGAGTAGGCGAGGTAGGAGGTGTCGGTGAGGCGCTCGGCGATGTGGATTCCCAGGGCGTCGGAGCCGCCGCCATTGATCCGCAGGTCGATGATCAGGCCCTTCAGGCGCTGGGTGCGCTCCTGGCTGAGGACCGTATCCAGCGCCCTGTCGAGCTCGGCCAGCTGGGCGGCGTAGGGGGCTCCATCGCCCGCGTACCCGCCGAAGCCGGAGATTCGCACATAGCCTTGCCCGCCGGGGAGGTCGGCGTAGGTGATCCGCCCGTTGGCGAAGTCCTGGAGGTTCCGGGCGTCCCTGAGGTCGCGCTCCACGATGAACTTCTTGACCCTGGCATCCAGTTCCCCGGTGGGCACGACGGTGCCGGGGCGGACCTGGGAGAAGATACGGTTGCCATCCTGGACGACGACATGGGCGTCGTAGAGCGGCTCGACCATCTCGCTGAAGACGGCATAGAGCTCATCCCTCGTCGTCCCGGTGTGCACCTGGGGGCGGTACTGGTCGCGGACCTTGTACCAGTCGATGCCTTTGGACGCGAAGAAGGGGTAGTTCTCCTCGAAGGTCAGCCAGAAGACGTCGAAGGCTGTGCGGGGGTCCTCGGCCATCGGGCGCGCGCAGGCGTCGGGCAGCGTCGGGATGCGCCGGACGTTCCGGTTGCCGACGGAGCCGTCCGCGTGCAGGAACGCGTGGTCGCGGTCTTCTTGGGCGCGCACGGTCAGGACGACGCCGTCGGGCGTGGTGTAGGTGCCGGGACCGGTCCGCTGCGCGGAGTCGCCCTTGAGGCAGCTGACGGCGGTGGTCTGGTACTCCTGGAAAGTTCCGTTCCGGATGGATAGCACTGTGCCGTAGCCGTCCATGCGCCAGATTCCGTCGGTGGTCGGCTGGTGGGCGTTGGCGGCCGGTGCAGCTTGGCAGGCAAGAGCCAGCGCGACGGCGGTTGCCATGACAATGCGCACGATATTGCCTTCTCTGCGGGCGACTTGCTCGGGACAGCCCAACCGTCGCCGACACGGCGTACTCCCGACCATCCGGCTGACCGGTTGATCGGGGGTGAGGCCAGCCCCCACTACCGGCAGTACCCGGGGTCGCCGCCGCCCGCCCTGACGCCGGCGGGAACACGGCCATCGAGCCGTCTTCGGGATGCTCGCCACGGCTTCCAGGCATGTGCGGCCCCTCTCCACCGAGTACTGGACAGCACGGCCTGCCGTCCTGGTCTCAGGTATCCCAGCCCTTCGGCACCCAACTGACCGGAATCGGCGTACGACTGACAGCAACCATCGCCATCCGGTACAGCCGTGCCCGCGCACGGGTGGCGATCTGCTGGACGCCTTCTCGCGGGCGGCGTAGAGCTGACGGGTCCTCGGATCACCGGCCTCGGCGAACAGCAGCTACTCGATCGCGCGGCGGGCACGACGGTGCCGGTAGCGGCGATTGAATTTCGACTGTTGTAGCGCGATAAGCCCTCTCGCGGCGGACGGTTTCGCCATGTCGCTGCGGGGTGCCCGGCGCCTATTTTTGGTGCCGGGTGGTCGCCCGGGCCCGCGCGGTCGAAACACCCTGGAACATGATCACGTGCCCGGACGGCACCGTGCTCGGCGTGGCCAATCACCCGGACCCGCCCGCCACCCCGCTTCCGCCGCCCGCCCCGACCTGCGACCCATTCGCGGCTGGATTTCAGGGTGGGGTCGGTGGGTTGATAGCCAGGCCAGTGGCGGTGAAGCAGCCGTCGATCAGGTGCGGCCGGGCGGTTCGTTAGGGGCCTGGTGCGCGTCCGAGAGGCTTGTGAGCAGCGCCCGTACGCCGATCGTGGTGACAGCCGCGGCCATCAGCAGGGCGACTCCCAGGATCCAGAAGCCGAGACCTTGCCCGCGCCAGAGCGCAATCCCAGTACCAATGAGCGCATTTCATCTTGAAGTTGCTGGTCACGGGGCTGGTGTGAGTGGGGTTCGGGTTGCTCGTGCTGGTCGGGTGCGTGATCGGTAGCAGGTGATCGTCTGTCGCGGGGCGGGTTTGCCGGAAACGTGTGCCGCGATGGCCCGTGGTGCCTACTGTCCGCGGAACGGGGAGTTCGCGGGCGTGAGGGGCGGTCTGTGGCCGAGATACTGACGTGGGTGATGCAGCGGCGAATGGTGCTGGCCGAGCGGGCCGAGCGACTGCGCAAGGAGCTGGCGGAGATCGATGCCGAGGTGGGTCGCCTGGAGGCCGCGGAGGTGGTGATCGGCCAGTTCATCGAGGCCGAACGCGCGGGTGAGGCGGACGATCCGGCCATGGATGCCGAGCTGGAACGGGTGACCAGTACGCCGGGAGCGGGCGGGATGCTGCTGGTCCCGCTGCGTGAAGACGGCATGGACACGGACACGCTGCCCGCGGACTATCAGGCGGTTCTTGAGGTGGTGGGCCGGGCTGCGGAGCCGGTCAAGGCCGGTCAGGTGAGCGACGCGCTGGGCAGGGGGACGCTGCCCGGTCAGGTGGAGGCGGTGCGCGCGAAGCTGAAGCGGCTGGCGGAGCGTGGCTGGCTGCACCGCACCCCGGCGGGCCGGTATGCACCGCTGACTGGGCACAGGCCATGAGTGAACCTGACCGGATCCAGGCGTAACAGGCTGGCTCCCGGCGGGAGTTGGGATGCTCATGTCGAAGAGCTCCCACCCCGTCGAGGGCCCGGACGGGTTTGTCTACCAGTGCCGCCTGCCGCTGTCGAGTGCCACCTTGGACATGGTCGCCGGCCTTATCCGGGCTCACTTGAAGAAGATCCGCTCCCGCTGGCGCAAGCTCCCGCCCGGCCGGATCGCCCTGATCGTCCTCGCGGTCCTCCGCCACGACCAGCGGCTTTCCGATATGGCGGGCGGCAACGGCGTCTCCGCGTCCACCGTGCGTCGCTGGCTGCTGGAAGTGATCGGGCTACTGTCGGCCCGTGCCCCGCGCCTGGACCGTGCGCTGAAGAAAATCGCCCGGAAGGACGGCGTCGTCGTCCTGCTCGACGGCACCCTGGTGCGCACCCGCCGACGTACCGGGGACGAGAACCGGCCGAACTATTCAGGCAAGCACAAGGCCCACGGCCTGCTGTTCCTGGCCCTGACCGATGAAGCGGGCAACCTGGTCTGGATCTCGGCGGCGAAGCCGGGGCGCTCCAGCGAGATCACCGCCGCCCGCCACAACAGGATCACTACCCGCCTGCGGGAGGCCGGTCTGGGGGCTCTGGCCGATCTCGGCTTCGTCGGCCTGGACGATGACCCCGACGACCCGGTCATCGTCACCGGCCGCCGAGCAACCCGCGGCCATCCGCTCACCGACGCCCAGAAGGAGGCGAACCGGCTGGTCAGCCGCGAGCGAGCGGCGAACGAGCACGGCTTCGCCGACCTGAAGAACTGGCGGATCCTCACCAAGGTCCGCATGAACGCCCGACACGCGACCCCGCTTCTGCGGGCCCTCCTCGTGCTGACGAACGCCGAAATCCACCGCTGACGGGCGATCACCTGTTATCGATCACACCCCCGACCGGCACGAGCATCCCAGCCTCGACTCACACCAGCCCCGTGACCAGCGACTTCAAGATGAAACACGCTCAATGACGGCACCCACGGGCAGGCCCAGGGCGGGACGCCAGTCCACCGTGCGAACGACCGGGTAGAAGCCCCCGAACACGGCGAACGCGCTGATCATTGTTGCGGCGACGTACTTCCCTGCCCCCGGCGCAGCGGCACAGCGGTTGCGGCCGTCCGGGCATCCGGAGTGCTCCACCAGACCGGAGACACCCCACGCGAGTGCGGTCACTGTCACCACGAACACAGTGAAGCCGGCCCATTTAAAGATCACGCAAAGAGCTTAGTAGGGTCGGGGACTGGCGCGGTGGCTTCCGCTCCGTTTCCAGCCCCCGCCGCTTCAAACCGTGCGTGCGGTTCTCCCGCACACGGCTTTCCGACATCGTTCACCGACTGGCATGCGCCGTCGCCCTGTGCACGTTTCCGGTCAGGCGGTAAACCCCGAGCCGGGTGATCCACTCGTAGGTGAACCGCGTGGTCCAGTTCCGGCCTCGGAGTCTGTGTTTCCGGCTGGCGAAGATGGCCAGCCGCTCGTGGACGTAGCCATCGACCGCGTTGAACTTCCGCCCGGAGTTCCCGTTGCGGAAGTACGCCGCCCACCCCCGCAGTACGGGGTTGAGGTCAGCGACCACGGCAGCCACCGGCCGTTCGGTCTTCGAGCAGGAGGTGGCCGCGCGGACCTTGTCCCGCAGCACCCGCATCGCTCGGGCCGAGGGCCAGCGCTGCAGATAGAACCTGCCTCGCCATTTCCACGATTCGACTTTCCGGTGGTGGAAGCCGAGGAAATCGAAGCCCTGCCCGCCCCGGGTGAGGCAGGCGATGCCGGACTTCTCGGGGTGCAACCGCATCCCGAGCCGTTCCAGCGCTCTCGCCGCCAACTGCTGGGCCTGCTCGGCCCGTTGTCTGGTCGGCGACAGGACCACGAAGTCGTCGCAGTACCTCACCAACACCCCCAGCCGGCGGCCCTCGTCCTGCCACGCCTCGTCGAGGACATGCAGGGCGATGTTGGCCAGCAGCGGGGAGATCGGTGAGCCCTGCGGCGTCCCCGCCCCGGTCGGGGAGGTCACCCTGTCCTCCAAGACTCCCATCCGCAGCCACGCCCGGATCAGCTTCAGCATCGGCCGGTCCACGACACGCCGGGCCACCTGGGCCAGGAGCGCGTCGTGGTCGATCGTGCCGAAGCAGTCCCGGATGTCGGCCTCGAAGACCCACTCCCGCCGCTGGTTCGCCGCAACGCGCACGGCTTCGCACGCGTCGATCGCGGACCGTTTCGGCCGGAATCCGTAACTCGCCTCAGTGAACTGGGCCTCAAAGACCGGTTCCAGGACCAGTTTCGCAGCCGCCATCACCACCCGGTCCGCCACCGTGGGAATCGACAGCGGCCGGAACTCCCCCGGCCGCCCCGGTTTGGGAATCTGGACCCGCCGCAGCACCGACGGACGATACGTATACGTCCGCAATCGCTCGGCCAGATCCTGGAGGAACGCATCCACCCCCGAGGCCGCCACCGCGTCGACGGTCACAGGAGGTGGCCGCGCGGACCTTGTCCCGCAGCACCCGCATCGCTCGGGCCGAGGCCGCCGCGTTCGGACCCGAGAGCGACGGCGAACTCCCTTATGCTGTACGCCTGTTGGACCGCCTGGAGGCGAACATGCTGGTGCTGGCGGACGCCGGGTTCGACGCGATCGGTTTCCTGCGCGGCATCCACGCCACCGGCGCGCAGTTCCTGGTGCGTTCCTCGGCCACCCGCCGCCCGCTCGTCCAAGACCGCCTGCCGGACGGCTCGTATCTGACCCGCCTGTCCGCGCCCTACCGGGCCAAAGCCGGCTACAACCTGCTGACCGTCCGCGTGATCGAGGCATGGATCACGGTGAAACTGGCGGACGGGACCGTGCGCCGGGAGCAGTGGCGGCTGATCACCAGCCTCACTGACCCCGCCCTGCACCCCGCCGAGCGCCTGGTGACGCTCTACCACGAAAGGTGGCAGGCGGAAACCTGCTACGCGAGCGTGAAGGCGACCCTGCTGGACGGCCGCGTCCTGCGCTCCGGACACCCCGCCGACCTGGACCAGGAGGTCTGGGGCATCCTCACCGTCTACCAGGCTCTGATCCACACCGCTGCGGACGCCGCCGCCCACCGTCCGGGCCTGGACATGGACCGGCTCAGCTTCACCGTCGCCCTGAACGCAGCCCGCGACCAGGTCACCACCGCCTCCGGCATCCTTCCCTCCGGCACTGCCCAGCAGCTGGTCGGCACCATCGGCCGTGCAGTGCTCGACAACCTCCTGCCGGCGCACCGCCGCCAGCGCCTGAAAGCCCGCAGCCTCAAGAGCCACAGCAAGTACGCCCCGAACACCGCCCA
This sequence comes from Streptomyces sp. NPDC001292, assembly GCF_042896465.1. Classification (NCBI taxonomy): domain Bacteria; kingdom Bacillati; phylum Actinomycetota; class Actinomycetes; order Kitasatosporales; family Streptomycetaceae; genus Streptomyces; species Streptomyces sp. NPDC001292. The sequence goes on along the minus strand of NZ_JBIAXG010000043.1, from coordinate 1,279 downwards.
ACACCCCGCCACCGCCCAGACCTACACCCTCCACACCGAGATCGCGATCACGGAAAAAGGGCTTGCGCCCCGCTCACATCGGTAAACGCAACGGCGTTGGCCAACTCATTCTGAAATGATCAGTTAGGGCTTCGTGGCGTCCACCCAGGGAGCCAGGGCCTTGCGGAACGCCGGGAGGTCGGCGGATATCCACTCGGTCTTCGACTGAGGCTCGCCGTCAAGGAAGAACTCCTGGGCCGGACATGTATACCGGTCGTCACCCTTCACCTTCGTGCTGCCGAGCTTGCGGCCAGTCCTGGCCTCGTACAGCGTGACGGTGTACTGGCCCTGCCGGACGTAGCGGACGTAGTTGTCGGCCTGGTGCATGAAGCGGCAGGTCGTCACGAGCTTGCCCTTGTGCTCGTTGGCGACGCAGGCGATGAGCTGGACCGTCGCTGGATCGGGGTGGTACGTGTCGACCGGCGGGGCCGACGCCGTCTCGCCCGGCGACGGGAGCGGCGCCTGCGTGGCCGGAACACCCGACGGGTCGTCGGTGCCGAGCTGCACGGGATGCGGCCCCTTGCCCCGGTAGGCCGGCTGGCCCGTGAGCAGCGTCTCGGGGCCGTGCGGGTAGCAGTACGCCGCGAGTTCGTCGGAGGTCGTCGCGGTGGGGCGGGGGTCGGCCGAGGTCGCGGTGGTCAGGTTCGTCGGGGACGGAGCGGCCCTCTCCCCATCGTCACCGCCGCCCCCGCTGCACGCCGACGCCAGCAGCACGACACCACCGGTCAAGACCGACACGATGCCCCGAGCCCTTGTCACTGCTTCCGCCCCCCTGCGTCTTCGTACGCGCACGCCCGTCGCGTCGCCGGTCCTCAATCCTTTCGGATCTGCGCCTCGCGATCAACGGCATGTCCGGCCCTTCGCTATGAACGGCGCGGTTGGTCCCGGACCGGGCGCCGGGCGTGACCTAGTCCGCACTGCCAGCGGAGTACCAGCGCATCCTCGCTGCGGTACGGCAGGCTGATGGTCTGGTCGCGGTGCGGCAGATCGGCGAGGTGCTGGGCCTGGACACGGGCGTAGCCGAAAAGGCAGGAGTAGCACGGATTTCGTACTACCTGCACCGTGTCGAGAGTGAGTTGCTACGGCCAGCTTGAGGCCAGTTGCCCCCGTCTTGAGCCTTACCGGGACAGTAGGGCCGGCCTCACCTAAGCCTCGATCCACCGGTCAATTGCCGGTCCAAGACCTGGACATGAAGACGCGGATGCCCTCTGACCTGGGATGATGGGACTTCCTAGGGTTC